>CADBSQ010000059.1 GCA_902797415.1 uncultured Erysipelotrichaceae bacterium
ATCAATGGCAACAGGTTGGTATGGTAGTACATATGTAGATTATTCAACCTATATCGCCAGATTATTTGATCCAAGAACATTCCTTGGTATACCATCAATGGGAGTATATTTCTACTCTAGGTAATTTTTCTTTTACAAGGCTAATATAATATGATAGAATAATTTCCTAAAGAGGTTTGATAATATGAAAAAACTTAAAAATAAATCTTTAACAATATACTATGATTACTACAACTTATTTAAATTTTTATTAATTCTTTTTATATTATTTATTGTCTATATAGGTATCAAAGAATATTTAGTTAGTGTAGATAAAAGAACAAATAAAATTGTTAACAACACAGAATCATCATTTGTTCTTAAAAAGCCGAAACTTCTTGATAATAATATGTATTTTATTGATTTAGAAAAAGATTTAAATAAAGTAGTTAAAAAAAGTCAGAATACTATTACGTATAAAATAGATAAAGAAGATTTTAATCTAGACGTAAAAGTTTACCTAGATAAAACAAATAACAAACATTCTTATGAAATAGTTAAAGTGGTGGACAATCTGCATGACATAAGTGCTAGAATAAATTATAAAAATGCTAAGCAATTAGAATACAGACAAGACAGTAATGGTGGACCATTAATTATTAAATTTATTACACTAAATGAAGTAGAAATTCTTGCTATAACAGACCAAACCTATTACTTTTTAGGAGAAGATGTTGATGATATAACATTTGATAATAATGAATTTTATTATAAGACAATTAATCCTAAATACGAAGTAAAGGAACTAAGAGAAAAAGGATGTACTCAAGAAATCAATAATAGTATCGAAGACTTTAGTTTTCAAGACGTATATTATACATATGGTAGAATAAATTTCTTAGATGATTACTACCAAAAACATGCATTAAGAACGACCTCTGTAGAGGAAGAATGTAAGTTAATTCAAAAATAAAAAAACTTAATTGAAAGTTTTTTTATTTTGGGTATTTATTTATTAATTAAAAAATGATATTATGTATGTAGTTAAGTAAGTGAGGAAACAAACGGATGTTAAAACAAAGAAGGAAGAGAAAAGATAAGGATAAAGTTGATGTTTTAATTTCTATTTTACTCGGTTTAACTATAATGGTTTTAATTGGTATTATTTCTTTTTTGTTTTATTGGGATATGAACGTTGATAAGCTTCCACCTGATATAAAGCTAAAAGGGGATAAACAAGTTAAGTTAGAAGTAGGTAGTGAGTATAAAGAATTAGGATATACAGCTAAATTTAAAAAAACAGATATTACGAAAAAAATAATTGTTAAAGATAATATTGATGAGGAAACTTTAGGCGATTATGAAGTAAAGTATATCTATAATTTTAGATTCTTAAAACTTAAAAAAACAGTTATAAGAAATGTTAAAGTTGTTGATACGGTTAAACCTGTTCTTAACATAGAAAGTGAAAAAGAGCTCACAGTAATAGGCGAAAGTGGCTTTGAAAATCCAAAAGCAACCGCTACTGATAATTATGATGGTGATATTTCTAAAAACATAAAAGTTGATTCAAATGTAGATACAAGTAAAGAAGGTACATATGAAGTTAAATACAGTGTAGAAGATTCATCTGGTAATAAAACAGAAGATAAGATAGTTGTAAAAGTATACAAAAAAAATCCTAAAAT
This sequence comes from uncultured Erysipelotrichaceae bacterium, assembly GCA_902797415.1. Lineage (GTDB taxonomy): Bacteria > Bacillota_I > Bacilli_A > RF39 > UBA660 > RUG11867. The sequence continues at coordinate 1,668 of CADBSQ010000059.1, forward strand.
ATATGTTTCTATTAGTAGTCAAAGATTGTATTATTATGAATATGGTAAAGTCGTTTTATCATCTGCCATAGTAACAGGTAAAAACAATGCAACCCCAAGAGGACATTATAAAGTTCTTAGAAAATCAAGAAATGTCACTTTAAAGGGTGATGATTATGAAAGCTTTGTTAATTACTGGATAGCGTTTAGAGGTAATTCTTACGGTATTCATGATGCTTCTTGGAGAAGTTCATTTGGTGGTAGCATTTACATTTATAATGGTAGCCATGGATGTGTTAACATGCCTTATTACAATGTTCAAAGACTATATAATCTAGTTTCTGTAGGAACACCCGTAATAATCGAATAAAAAAGTCCCAAACGGGACTTTTATTTATAGGTGATTACCATCTTTCTTAACTTTCATTGGAATATTTATGTACTCACCAGTTATTGTTAAAGGACTAATTCTTTTAAATGGACCGTAGCCATATTCTTTAACAAATTCTTCAAACTCTTCACTTAATGTTTCATAATCTCTCTGATCTGTAATAATAGGTGACAGTCTTATTCCATTTATATCTGAGTGGTACCTCAATAAAACTCTATCTACACCTAAATATTTTTTCATGTCATCAATATAATTATTAATCGATTCTGGAGTACGATTTCTGCTATATCCCCATGAATATCTATCAAAGAAATTTTGTTCACCTGGAATCAACTTGTCTGGCAAGAGCGCAAGTCCAACATCATATGCTGCTACGGGATATCGCATTCCATCATAATAATCTATCCAACTTATTCCAAGGTCTTCTTCACAAGCATATTTTTTTCCATCAGTTAATACACTTTCATATTCATTTACAGGAACTGAAATTATATAATATCCAATAAAATTCCATATTTCAGCAGTTTGTACCCCTAAATCATATTTTATATAATTCAACATTTGTTCTGCAACATCACGATAAGGTGAAGAAAAAACATCTTTTGGTTCAATACTTGCATTTGTGTAATTAGTAGCCATTATAATCTCCTCTTCTCTTATTTGACGGTTATTATATAAATAAACCGTAAAAAAGTCAATGAATCTTTCAAATGATATAATATAACTAATAGCTTATGAATTTTTATGATGTGGTTTTTTAGCTGGTCTAAATGTTTCTATTCCAGTACTAAATCTTTCGTATGAAGACTTATCCTTAACAGAAAACCATCTTCTTCTAAAAATATCTTTTTCCTTTTCAGAATCAAATAATAAATCAAGTAGCAGGTTAAGTTTTTCTTCTTCTGTAACACTTCTATTTAATAATTTTCCAAAGCATTGTTGTTTGTCTTCTGAATAGTTTGCTAAAGCTAAACTGGCTTCAAAGAGTTTACATACCAATAATAAATTCTCAATAACAGTTTCAAAATCTAATGAACTATTGAACAATCTAAATTCTATTCTTCCCTTATCATCATTATTCCAACTTACATGATTAAAGTTTACACTAGTATATCTAATACTCGTATCAGTTTTTTCTTTTTCATTTAGATATTTCTTAAATATATTATATTTTTCTTCTTCTGTTTGTGCAGAAGACAGTTTAACTTCAAGGTCGCCATGTGAAAACCCTAACATATCACTTAGTCTTTTTCTTACCTGAATATTATACATGAATCTATTCATATCTTCTTGATCATTCAAAGAAAAAGTTGCATCTTCGTCAAAAGTCATCTGAATATTTTCCTTAATTGGAATGGCCATACTATCAGCACAGACTCTTATTTCTTCGTTTTCTTGATTTGCAATTTTAAAGAACAATTCTTCACACTCTTCCCATATTAATAACAAGTATTTAAGAGCACTAAGTTTCCCTTTAAAATAATCCACACCAATATTAATATGCATACCAGTTCCACCATGAGTTTTTGCACCAAGGGCATTAAATAATAAACAAATAGATTTTAATTGATTTAAACAATCAAGTCTATTTTTCATTATTGGTGTAGACGCTTCTGGCAAGATATCACTGTGTTCTTTTGAGAATATCCATTTATCAAATTCATTTTCTTTTTCAAAATCACTATTGTTTACCACTTCTTCAATCGTAGTATTAGGTATTTGTAAGGCTTTCATAATAGTTCTAATAGATCCATTATCAAATAATTCTTGCATTTGTTCATAAGATACACCAAAATACTCTAGTTCTATTCCAAATTTTATATTTCTTGGAACATTTAATAAATGCAAAACTGGAGTAAATGATTGATCTAAAAATAATTGTCTTAGTATAATAATTTTATCATCTTCATTCAAATTACTCATTGAATCCATTATTCTTTTCCAGTTCACACAATACTTTAGATCTTTATCCTCTAAAACATAGTATTTATTTATTAAATCTAACTTCATATTTAAGTTTTCAATCTTTTTTATCGCTAACTCTTTTATCTTTTCTTCCAAACCAAGAAGACAATTTTCACGTAAAAAACATATTATTTCATCCATTTTTAAATATACTTCTTCATCTGAAAAATCATTTATATGATCTATAAAACTATGTATACCATCATACTCTTTATCGAAATATAACATCACACTTCCCCCTAAAAAGTTGTGAAATATGATAACATACTTTAAATATAATTACAAACATTATTTAAAACTAAAAACTAACCATCTCTGGTTAGTTTATTGTCAATTTGGTGCTCTTGGTCGGACTCGAACCGACATGATCAAAGATCGCAGCATTTTGAGTGCTGTGCGTCTACCAATTTCGCCACAAGAGCAGCTCTTAAACATTATAACACTATTTTACCAAACTTGCAATTTTTACCGAAAAATGATATAATACAGGCCAGTTGAGGGGGGCTTAGTATGCTAGGAAAAATAAAAGCATTCATTGCCACAATTTTATTAATTGTTGTAATGCTTTATCTCGCAAGCCATGAGTATCAAAATCTACTTTCAGTTTTAGATATTAACAATAAAGATATTGCTGCTTCTATTGCTAGCAATATTAATGCACCTAGATTTGGTAGTGGAAATAATGGTAATAATCAAACTTTTAGCAAAACAAATGGTACTAACACAACAGATCCATATGTAAGTAATAATCATAATTATAAAAGTTCTTATATAAATACTGTAAATAGACAGATTAAAAGTGGAAGAGGTTATGTTTCTCTAAATAGAATTTTATATTTCTATAATGCTAATCCAAATCTTTCATTTGATGAAATTTATGTAGATAATTTAGATACTGATAATACACAAAAGAAGATTAGTGATACGTGTAAAATGGATAAATATAAAAATATGTCTGTTTGTACTAGTTCAGCAATTGCAAGTTCAAATCAAATTGATTACAAACAATCAAAGGTATTTAATTATCCAGTTGATATGAATAATGCTACAATCACAAGTTTCTTTATGGAAAATAGAAGTTATGAAAATCACAAAGCTTGGGATATAGCTGCAAAGAGTGGTACTGATGTAGTTTCCGTTTGTGATGGTGTTGTAAGCACCGTTAATTTCAATCATTCATCTAACTATCCTAGTAGAGGATATGGTAATTACATAGAGATTAAATGTACTGATAGCGATTACAGAGTGCTTTATGCACATCTTTATCCTAACAGCGCACAAGTTAGGACAGGAGAATCTGTAAAACACTATCAAACAATTGCAAAAGTCGGTAATACTGGTAACTCGACAGGCTCACATTTACACTTTGAAGTACAAAATTCAAACACATATGTAGATGGTATGAGCCTAATCAAACCTTAAAAAAATTGGCGAATGCCAATTTTTTTATTTCACTCTTTGAAAAATTCTTATGCTATAATAAGTGTATAATGGATCACAATAAATAACCACAAACCAGTCCACTGGAGAATAATAGGAATTATGAATAATGTAGACGATGGAACAGGAAACTTAGAATCCGGATTGAAATTGATTAGAGCAAATTCTTTAGGAACTTATTCATGGGACACATCAAATTCAAGTATAAACAGCGGATACGGAATAAACGGTTGGACACAGGCAGATTTAAAAACTGAATTAAATGGAGATTATTTAAAAGCATATGTAAAAATTTCTGGCAGAAATGGTTCACTAAATAATCCATATCGCTAGAATAGAAGTAATAAAAACTCATAAAAAAAGGATTCTATTTTGAATCCTTTTTTGTTACTTTTTTAACTGCTTTTGCTACAGTGTCCTGATTAAATGCTTGCATTATTTCAAGAGGAATTGCAAAAATGACAGTATTTGATTGATCTGGAGAAATATCATTAATAGTAGCAAGAGTTCTTAAATGAAGTGCAGCTGGAGATTTACTCATCATATCTGCAGCTTCTGCTAAGTTCTTACTTGCTTCAACTTCACCAATACTCTTAGTAATAACAGCCTGTTTTTCTCTTTCTGCTTCGGCAACACGAGCGATAACTCTTTTCATTTCCTCAGGTAAACTAACGTCCTTTAATTCAACATTTTCTACCTTTATTCCCCAAGAATCTGTTGCTTTATCGATTATATTACAAATCTTTGAACTAATTTTTTCTCTAGAAGACAATAGTTCATCAAGTGTTACTTCTCCAACAGCATTACGCATAGTAGTTTGTGCAAGCTGTCCTACAGCGAAATAATAATCCTGTACTTCCAAAACAGCTTTTGAAGCTTCAAATATCTTATAATAAATAACTGCATTGATTCTAACAGAAACATTATCCTTAGTGATAGCCTCTTGTTCTGGAACATCCACTGCACGCGTTCTAATATCAACTTTCTTATAACTTTGAATTACAGGTAAGACAATATTCCATCCTGGTTTTAATACTTTAGTAAACTTACCAAAAGTAAATAGTATTCCTCTTTCATATTCTTCGATTTGTCTTATTGATGCCAAAAGTATAACAACAACAAGAATAATAATTGGTATAATCATAATTTTCTCCTTTCTACCTGTATTCTATCATAAAATATGTAAACGTTAAAGAAAAAACACTATAAATATTTGACAATACTTATAAAAAAGTATATTATTTATTTAGAAAACTTACTTAAAGAGGTGCTTACATGAATATATTTGGGGTTATTGACAAAAAAAGAATGGGGAATGCTCTTTCAAAAGAGGAATTAGAACTTGCATTTATGGGATATCTAAAGGGAACGGTTGAAGATTATCAAATGAGTAGTTTACTAATGGCAATTGTTATAAATGGTATGACTGATGAAGAAACTTTTGATTTAACTGATCTTTTCTTAAACAGTGGGACTATTATCCCTGATGATGCAATTAAGGGAACGAGAGTTGATAAACACTCTACTGGTGGAATAGGTGATAAAACTAGTTTAATCATAGGTCCAATACTTGCATCTTTAGGATTAAAAATGGGTAAGTTATCTGGTAAAGGACTTGGTATAACTGGTGGTACTATTGATAAATTAAATAGCATACCTGGTTTTAACACTAGTCTTAGTATGCAGGCGTTTATAAATTCTGTTCAAAAAGTTGGATTTGCTGAATGTGAACAAACTGATGAATTTACTCCCCTAGATAAAGTTATATACTCGCTTAGAAGTGTAAGTGGTACAGTTGAATCTATTCCATTAATTGCAGCTTCTATAATGAGTAAAAAATTAGCAGTTGGTGCAAAATGCATTTTAATTGATATAAAAGTTGGTGAAGGCGCTTTAATAAAAACAAAAGAAAAAGCTAATGAACTAGCTAGTATAATGGTAAAAATAGGAGAAAAATATAATAAAAAAGTAATTCCTGTTTTAACTGATATGAACGTTCCATTAGGTGATAATATTGGTAATGCCTTAGAAGTAATTGAGGCAATGGATATCTTAAAAGGTAAAGAAAATGATTTAAGTAAGTTATGTATCACATTATCATCTATTCTTTATAAGGAAGCTATGGATGTTTCTATTGAAGAAGCTACCGAGCAAGTTAAAGAATCTTTAAAGAAAGGAAAAGCTTACGACAAATTTGTTGAATTTGTTGAAAATCAAGGTGGTAAAATTAGTGAGCTTCAAGTAGCTAAATACATAAAACCAGTTAAATCAAACGTTAAAGGTACTTTAGAAAATATATCTGCTTTAAAAACAGGCGAACTTGCCTTAAAACTAGGCGGAGGTAGAGTTAAAAAGAATGATGAAATTAACTATGGTGTAGGTATAAGAATTAACAAGCACATAGGTGATAACATTAAATATGATGATATCTTATGCTACATCTATCAAGATGATGAAACAGATTATACAGAAGAAGCGTTAAAGATTTTTACTATAAAATAGTATAATTATTATTAGAAGGTGATGTTATGAGAATTATAGTTACTGCAGGGGGAACTGGAGGACACATATATCCAGCACTTGCTATAATTGATAAAATTAAAGAACTTGAACCAGAAAGTGAATTCTTATTTATTGGTACAAAAGATAGAATGGAAAGTAAATTAATTCCATCATTGGGTATTAATTATGTTGGTATTGAAATGATGGGAATGTCAAAAAACGTTATTAAGCTTGCAAAAATGGGGTACTTGGTAGTTAAAAATACAAAGTATTGTAAAAAGATCATTAAAGAGTTTAATCCTGATGTTGTAATCGGAATAGGTGGATATGTAACTTATCCTGTTGTTAGAGCTGCAAAAGCTCTCAATGTTAAGATTTTTATTCATGAACAAAACTCTATTCCAGGAAAGACAAATGTAATGGTGGCAAAACTTGCTGATAAAATAGGTATAAGTTTTGAAGAAAGTATAAAACACTTTGATGAAAAAAAATGTGTTTTTACCGGAAATCCTTGCAGTGAAAGAGCGTTAAAACTTGATAAAATATCAAAGACAAAATTTGGTATTAAAGAGGACAGAAAATTTGTTATAATGACTCAAGGTAGCTTAGGAAGTACTTCTGTTAACGAAAAGGTCAAAGACTTTTTAAGCGATATAGACAACGAAGAATATGATGTACTTTATATCACAGGTAAAAGCTCTTATGAGGAATTTTCTAAAAATAAATTTAGTAAAAATGTTCATATTGTAGATTATGTTGAGAATCTAGCTGGACTTATGAAAGATGCAGATGCTATTGTATCTAGGGCTGGTGCTTCTACTATAAGTGAGATTATTGCTCTTGGTAAACTATCTATTTTAATACCAAGTCCATATGTAGCAAATAATCATCAGTTTTTCAACGCTTTATCTATAACAAATAAAAGAGCAGCATTCATGATTGAAGAAAGAAATCTAGAAAAAGAAATATTAAAAAAGACATTAAACGATATACTTTTTGATAAACAAACAATTATTAATATGACAATAAATCTAAAGAAACTACAAAAGAATGATTCAAGCACTATTATTTATAATACTATAAAGGATATGATTAAATAAATGAGAAATAAAACAAAAACAAAAACTAAAAAAGTAAAAAGAAAAAAGTTAAGACTTGGAAGAGTTTTTGTTTTTGTATGCTTAATAATCTTAATTGTTTTTTGTGTTAAAAATATTGATAAACTAAAAGCTCGCAATATTGTTGTTTCAGGTAATAAATATGTTAAAACTAGTGAGATAATTAACCTTGGAGGTTTAGAAGCGTCTACTTCTTATATAAACCCAAAAACTAAAAATATTTGTTCTAATATCAAACAAAATAAATTAATAAAATCATGTAAGTTTAAAAGAACTAAAGACCTTAATTTGATTTTAGAAGTCGAAGAAGACACACCATTATTTTACTATTCTCATGAAGATAAATTAATGCTTAAGTCCAAAAAATTAGTGAATATTAAAAACACTTTTGGTGTACCTAATTTAATCAATTATGTTCCAAAGGATGTTTTAGATGAGTTCACTGTAAAGTTTGGAGAATTAAAAACTACATTAGTTAAAAATATTAGTGAAATAGAATATACTCCATCTAAAAATAAAAAAGATGAAGTAATAGATGATAAAAGATTTATGCTTACTATGAATGATGGTAATACTATTTATATCAACAATAAAAACTTAAAAATATTAAACAAATATGATAAGATATACGCTAGTATTAATCATGCACAAGGTATCTTTAATTTTGATTGTGATTACAACAATTATTATTATGAACCATATTAGGGGGTTATTATGAATTATAATATTGAGATGGAAAATATATTAAAGAAATTAGATTATACACCAAGTATATTAATACACTCTTGTTGTGGACCTTGTTCAACAAGTGTTATAACAAGATTAAAGGATTATTTTGATATAACAGTTTTATATTATAATCCAAACATTGAACCATATGAAGAATATGAAAAGAGAAAAGAAGAACAAAAAAAAGTGTTAAGTTTAATAAAATCTAATAATAAGTTAGATCTTTTAGATTGTGACTATGATAATGATTTATATCATGAAAAAGTTAAAGGTCTAGAACATGAAAAAGAAGGCGGACCAAGGTGTAAGGTGTGCTATCATTTAAGGCTATCTTATACAAAAGAAAAAGCTAAGAATAACGGTTTTGACTTTTTTACAACTACTTTATCAGTTAGTCCTTTTAAGAATGCTAATTGGATTAATGAAATAGGTTTATCTTTGGAAGATGACAAGGTTAGGTTTTTACCAGCAGATTTTAAAAAGAAGGACGGATATAAGAAAAGTATAGAACTTTCTAATAAGTATAACTTATATAGACAAAACTATTGTGGTTGTATTTATTCAAAAGAGTAAAACATACTTGATAAACAGTTTAATCTGTTTTATAATTATATTAAGAGAACACACCAAGCTTGGTGGGTACTCCTTGTGGTACCCAGCCTAACTTTTCAAGGGTAATAGGCTGGGTTTTGTTCTATCTAAAACATACTAAGTATGTAATAAGTAAAACTAATAGTATAATAAGATTTACTAACTTATTAATAAGTCTAATCATATTATCTACCTCCTTTAATAACCCCCTGAATTAGTATTAAAGGAGCACCCATGCCTAAGGTGTGTTCGAGATGGTATTAAAACATATAAGTGTATACTTGTCAAACACTTGACAGAAAACGAATTTTTGTAATCATTAAGAACATTAAGAGTTCTTATGATAGTGTAACAATTTATCGGAATAATTAAAAAGTAGAATTAAAATTAACAATTTCATTAATGATAATTGAAATGGGATTAGCTGAAGAACGAATAGGTAAATTTGATTTTGATTTATCAAAAATAGAAAAGTTAATCTCTTTTTCATTGTAAGAATAAAGCTTATTTGAACAAGAAAATTTTAAATAAAAGTCTAGGATATTTATATTATTTAAAGAAGCCTCTTGAAACTTAAGGTAAGTTTGAATGTATTTGTCTGAATAAGCTTTAGGCCTAGAACCAAAATGAGAAGCAATGCAATGAGATATATGAGATTCCATAGAAGATTTAACACTAGAGTATTTCATTGCAATGATACCTTTCCAATGCTTTACAATATAATTTTTGTAAGAAGTAATTTTATCTTTTCTAGATTGTTTCTCATTTGATTTTATAATTGCATCCATAACTTGAATAAACAATTTTTTATCTTCTTTTTCATAAATAGCATTAGACAATATTTCTCTTAAATCCTTGTTTTTTGTAGATCTACAAATTTTTTGTTTAACATGAAATTCACAAGTGTTAACAACAATTCTATTATGGGAATAAAGCTTTAATTCAGATTTACCAGCAAGAATCCATGTTCCTGCATCGCTTAAAAGATTAATAGTTTTAATTTTTTCAAAATCATATATTTTGCATATTTCATTCATCAATTCTTTATAGGGTTTTGGGGAGATGGTAATAAAAATATGTTTACCCTTAAGGATATTACGTCTACCTTTTGACTTAATATGGGTAAAAATAATAAAACACTTGGACATAATCCATTTTTTCTTTTTAGTACATTCTCTATCTTGTTTATGAATCCATTTTTCATCTGCCATAACATATAAAGTAGATCTATTATCTATAGGTTCATAGGTTATAGAAGGTGATTCACATTCTCTTATCCACCGATAAATGGATTGTCTAGAAATTGTTGAAACTCTATTGTTTCTGGATAAATAATTCAAAACATTAAAATAATCTAAAGAAGAGTGATAACTAGCATTGTTTGGATTATAATTAACAGCATCACTAATTGTTATTCCTCTAACAATTGGATCATAAAGTTTATAGGATTCGAGATTTAAAACATCGTCAACAAAGTAGTAAAAATCTTTATTATTACTCTTATTGCGATATAAAGTTCTTTCAAAAGTTATCTCACCATAAATAGTGAATATGGTTCTTGAAACATTAGATTTATTGATATAGTAATATTTTTTTCTTTCTATAGAATCCTTGTAAGATTTATCTAATAAAGAAATAAAATCAACAACTAGTTCCTTAACTAATAAATTTATTTCTCTTTGAAGACTAAGAAAAAAATCAATGTACTTGAATTTAGAAAGATCTTTATAAATTGAAGATATTATATTAACTAATTTAACTTTTATTTTTTGTAAACTACTATTTATGTAAAAACTTTTTGTTTCATAATTTAAAATTTGTGGTAAAATATTCATAAGAAAGAGCTCCTTTTTATTATATTTGTTAGTGATATTATATCACATTTAGCTCTTTCTTTTTTATTTTCCGATAAATTGTTACACTATC
>CADBSQ010000060.1 GCA_902797415.1 uncultured Erysipelotrichaceae bacterium
CTTTACAAAACCTCCTAGTAGATATACAGAGGCAAGCTTAATCAAAGAGATGGAAGCTCTTGGTATAGGTCGACCAAGTACGTATGCTAAAACTATGGATACATTAAAAGCAAGAGCTTATGTAACATTGGTTGATAAAAAGTTTATTCCAACAGAAGTAGGTTTTGAAATAACAGAAAAGCTTCAGGAGTCTTTTAGTGATATCATAAATGTTGAATATACAAAGGATATGGAAGAAGATCTTGACCTAATAGCTGAAGATAAAAAAAATAATATAGAAATTCTAAGAAACTTTTATAATAAGTTTGAACCATTAGTTGAAAAGGCATTTAAAACTATGGAGAAAAAAGAACCGGAGAAAACGGGGGAAAGTTGCCCTAAATGTGGCCACGATCTTGTTATTAGAACAGGAAAATTTGGTAAATTTGTAGCATGCTCAAATTACCCTGAGTGCAAATACATTAAGCAAGAAGAGAAGGAAGTTGTTGCCAAATGTCCTAAGTGTGGTGGAAACATAATTGAAAAGAAGACAAGAAGAGGTAAAATATTCTACGGTTGTGACAATTATCCAAAATGCACATACGCATTATGGGATAAACCAGTTGGTACATGTGATAAATGTGGCGAATTAACCGTAGAAAAAAAAGGTAATATCACTTGTCCAAACTGTATGAAAACATCGTAAAAGCATACATTTAATTTATGCTTTTTTTTATGGTTTATTTTTTAAGATTGTGCTATAATGTGTGTAGGTGAAAAAAAATGGCTAAAGACAACTCCACTATTTTAAAAAAATTAAAAGAATTAGACTCAATTATTAATGATTTATCTGATAAAGATCCTAAGAAGGAAGAAGCCACTTATTATGAAAAATATAATTATACACTGGAAAAAGACAAATTATTAGCTGAATTGCAACTTATTAATCATAAAATAAATGGTATGACTCAGGAGGAAGAAACTGAAAATGATGCTAGTTTAGTTAATGCGCTTTCTTCTGCACTTGAAAATATCGATAAACCAAGTTCTCAAGAAATAAAAAGCATTAAAAAAATGATAATACTGTTAGAACTTCAATACGGTATTCCGATTCGTCTTTACAGTGAGGTAGAGAGTCTATATCAGGATTTATTTGAAAACGCCAAGAAAGAAAAAAAGAATAAGAGGGGAATGAGATAGGTGATAGAAAAACTGGAGCAACACTTAAATCAACTACTAGATGATATTGGAAGTAAGTTAAATGTATTATTGAGTAAGATTAATACTATTGATAAAAGAACAAATATTTTGAAATTATATATTTCATCGCCCGATAAAATAGAAATCGGTGTTTTAAATAATCTTTTTGATGGAAGTATTACTGATAGTAAGGAATTTAAACAAGCAATAAATTTTATTGGTCTTTATGCAGAGTATAGTGAAGAATCACAGATTATTTCATCGAGAGACTATCTTTCTAAAATACTAAGTAAAAAAATAGATCTATTAAATGATCTTCTGAATGAAACAATTCCTCAGATTGAGGCTTTAGAGAAAATTAAAGTTAAAACATTGCAAGGTAGCGAACTCATTGAAAAGTGTAAAGAAGAAAGACATTTAACGAAACAAGATATAAATAACTTATATGATCTTATAATAGAGTATGGTGTAAACGATGAGACACTAGAGTTTTTTGTTGAAATCGCTCAAAATAATCTTAGGCTGTCACTAGATGAAAAAAAAGCTGAAGTAAGTGAGAAGCCAGAAAAAAGTAGCATTCCAGAAATACCAACCCCAGAAGCCACTATTGATCCAGAAGTAATGCTTGCAGAAAGAACTGAAGAACAACAAGAAAAAGTTGAAGAACTAAGCAATACAAGAGAAGATTTAATAGAAATGCTAGGTTTGTTAGAAGAAAAAAATTATTTTTCTAAGGAACATCCTGAATTAGAAGGTAAACTACGATATATATTTAAAGATTACATAAATAGAATACAGAGTATGTCAGAAGATGACTTTGATGTACTTCAGTATACTATTGAAATAGAAGAGGGACTTGACCTTGCTGATGAAACGGTATTTTATGAAACGTTATGCATAAATATTTTAAAGGCAATTAGAAACAATGAGTATAATAAAATTAAAGAATTTATTAATAAATACCTTGTTAGCCCATATATCTCACGTGAAGACTTTTTCTATCTTTCTGATATACCACAAGCAGTGGATATACTAAAGAATGCAGAAAAATACTTAGTTTCAGATGAAAATCTTCAAAATGTGAGAAATATAATGAATGGTGGCTACGATTTAGATTATGCGTTGAAAGCACTTAATAGTAAAAACACTGAAATTGATGAAAAAGAATACTTATCATACGAAATATCATTATTATATGAGGAAGTTTTATACAGAGAGAATTCACTCATTACTGAAAAAGAAAAAATAGAACTGTTATCCATTCTAAAATCTCTAGCAGCAAAAACGAATGAAATAGAAAATATTATTAATGAACTATCTAATAGTGATGACTCATTCGTAGATGAAGAACAGATAATTGGGGATTCAGATAACTATATCGTATTCTTAGATCCTGAAGCATTTGATACAGCTATTAACGAATTAAAAAGAACTTATTATGATGTTACATTTAATCAAGCCATAAATGCAGTTAACAATATTATACAAAAAGATCCGAATGAGTTAAATCAATGTAAAAATATTCATGTTTCTCCAGGAAAACGAAATTCCTATGAAATACAAGAAGAACGTAGCGGAGCGTTAAGATTAGGATTTAAGAGAATAAATAATGCTGAAGTAAGTGGAAAACCAGTTTATTTAATTCTTTCTGTTGGTTATGGAAATGCTGATGGAATGAAGAAATATGACGAATTAAAAAAGAATATAACACTATTTGAAAGAGAATATGCTCAATATAAGAAAATAGAGCAAATTTTTTCAAAAGAAAAAAATGCAGATGGACTTTGCCAAGAAGCAGAAGACTATATCCAACAATCCAGAGAACTAATAGAAGGATTAAAAAGCAAAGCAAAGAAAAATAGTGACTCAAGCAGTGAAGGGGGGAGAAACCTTTGAAATTTTTAAGAGATATACTTTCGAAATATAAAAAAAGAATTACTAATAAAATTAATACTATAAAAGAAAACAGTAAATTTGAAGAGTTAGCAAAAAAGGTGGATTCCTTATTAAATGGAACAGTAACTAATCTAAATGATAGCGAAATAGCTGATTTAGAAAAATTAATGAATAACAATGAATTTAGCAGTAGTGAAAAGAAAAGACTAATGTTTATTGTTAATGTTTTACTTCCAAGACGTATTGCTTTAGACGATAATCAAGAAAATCTTTTAAGAAAAATAAGTAATTGTCTTAAAAAAGGTAATCCAAAAGATATTGAAAAAATTAGAGAACTAGAAGGATTGGTTACTAAGATTGATAAATTAATTGATGTTATTGATGAAAAAGAACAAGTAACTAATATACATGGTGTAAAGGATTTACTAATTGAATTAGGTGCTGATAACATTGAAGTATTATCTTGTATAAGAGATATTATGATTTATAATCTAAGCGCTATTGGTTTTGTTGAAAATAATGTTTATAATAACACCGATGAAGATTTGAAAAGAATATTTAAAAAATATAGATATAACTATGAAATTTTGCTTCCAGAAAGTATGAAAAAACTAAGAGAGGATGCGAGCTTAGAACAAATTGAAGAGGTATTAAAAGCAGCAAATGAAATAAAAATTCGCTTTATAGTTGATAATGGTCCTCAAGAAAATGAATTTATTGATATTCTTATAAAGGGTAAAAGAAAGACAATAATGGAATTCAAAAAATTGTGTGAATTACATGGTATAGAGAATATGCCTGAACTTGTAAGAATCTACCCAAAAATACTTTTAGACAAAGTTGTTTCAAAAAGAGAAACAGACCGTAGACCAAGTACTTCAACGGATTCAAATGAAAATAATTATCTTAATGCTTTATTCCATAATTTTAAAGAAAATGTTGCATTTTTACAGTCTAAAGGCATTGATATAAAGCGCGTTTCAATCAAGAATCCTAGTGTGCTTGTTATGGGATCAAAACCCCTTCAAAGAAACTGGCACATATTGGAAGATATTTATAAAATGAAAATAACTACAACTTCTTGTGTATCAAGAGGTAGACCATATGATGCTTTTGATAGATATATAGAGTCTTCACCACAGGCAGTAGAATATATTTATCAAAATCAATCTAAGCTTGCCAATTGTTATACCCCAAATGATTTTATAAAGTTAAAAGCTTCTGAAAGAGATGGAAATCCAATTATAGTTCAAAGGGGAAATGGTTTAGTACAGTCAGCTAGCATAAAAAAGGAATATGATGAATATGCTAAAAACTTTGAGATTTGCATCATACCATCCATTAGTGATGACATTAAAATTAAATATGATACATTAATGGACTTTATGGAGTTTGATGATTTAAATTTAGATATCTTTCACAATGCTTTTATAATATTTTTAGAAACTAATTATAAAATCGATGATTTTACATATGTTATTGGAAACACTAGAGTTTCTCGTCAAAAGGTGCTAAGAATTTGCAGCTTATTGTCTTTAGCTAATATTGATATTAATGAAGAAGAAATACTATATGCATTATCATATAGGTCTATTCTAGATAAACAAGATGTATTAAATATAGAAAATTTTAGAGATTTAGACAAAATGAAAAGAAGGGGAATGACTAGTAATGAATGAATTATTAAAATTAGGTTTTACTGAAAAAGAAATTGACAACTTAATTAAAGATTACGATGAAAATAGAGTTTACTCTTTGATATTAAATTTTGAAAATACAAAAAAGATATTTAATACCTTGAAAAGCATGCATGTAAACGATGTTAAGAATTTAGTATTTTGTAGAATAGATTTATTTACAATGAACTATGATGAATTTGTATTAAAGCTTAAAAATAGTAATATAACAAACATTGGTGAAAGAATAAATGATGATGTTGATGTTATAGAAGACATATTCTTCAATTAAAAAATTATCGTCACGATAATTTTTTTTATGCATACAATAAAGCAGGGGGAAGTATGTCAACATTTATAAATGAATATGGAGCAACCTTATTATACACAATCTTAACTAGTATACTAAGTTATGCCTTCTTAACTTTGAAAAAAGAAGTTAAACGTTTATCTGAAATACATCAAAGAAAAGAGATAGTTAAAACTTGTATACTAGGACTTAAACACATATATAAAGATCAAACTAATATCGAAAGATATGATCTAGCGGTAAGTAATATAAAAGAAATATTTGATAGAAGAAAGCTAAGCATAAGTGAATTTGAAATAAAACTCTTAATAAATGAAGTATGTGAAGAAAACGATTGCTCCCATATAGAATAATTCACTTAAATTTCACAAACATTACATTTTAATATCATAAAAAAATAATATACTTAACATGTAAGAAAGAGAGGCTGATATATAAGAAGAAAAAAAATAACAACAATTAAACCCTATACGTTTGTTTACTATAAACTTAATATACATAAATAATAAATAAATAACCAAAACTTATCCTTCTCAAAAAAGAACCTAGCGGTTCTTTTTTAATATATTCTTATTTCTGTAATTACAACACCGATAACATCCTTTTTACTATCATTACTTATTTTTAATTTATCATCCTTAACAAGTAAAAGAGAATCACTTAATGGTTTTAAACTAGTATTTATTAAGTAATAAGAATTTAAATGTTTATAGATTAATACATTTTTTTTATCATATGTATTTAGCATAAATTTTGGTATTGGTAAGAATTCTTTTTTATAAGAGTCAATGTTTTCATCATTAATAACTGGAATCATAT
Source organism: uncultured Erysipelotrichaceae bacterium (assembly GCA_902797415.1). Classification (GTDB taxonomy): domain Bacteria; phylum Bacillota_I; class Bacilli_A; order RF39; family UBA660; genus RUG11867. Next base: position 5,881 of record CADBSQ010000060.1, read on the forward strand.
ATATGTTTTCATTATCATTTAAATACTCATTTTCAACCAATAATTCTATTGTTCTCGACTTAGTAGGATTAGATATTATATAGCCTGCAAGAGTTAATTTCTTTATATGAGGGTAGACAGAACCAGGACTTTTCAAATTTAGTCCTGTACATATCTCTCTAATCGTTGGACTGTAACCTTTCTCTGCAATATACTTTTTTATAAAATCTAATACTACCAGTTGTTTAGTAGTAATTTTCATCAAAATCCTTCTTTCTAGTACATTTTATAATAATTAAAATTTAATGTCAATTTTAATTGTAAAAATTAGTATTTTTATATATAATTATATTGGGTGTTAAGTGTGAATAAAAAAAAGATATTGATTTTATATGCAACATACGGAACAGGACACAAAGCAATTGCAACGTATGTAAAAGATTATTTTACTAAATATGGTGATTATGAAATAAAGCTAATCGATATTTTAGATTACAGTAGTTTTGTTGTGGGTAACTTTGCTGATAAAGTTTTTAATTCATTACTTTTAAAAGTACCTGCTTTGTGGGATTTTATTTACTACTCTACAGATAATAAAATAGGTGGAAAAGTTGGTGCGGGATTTCAGTCAAGAACTCTCAACAAAGAAAAACTAACTAGGGATGTATTATCATATGATCCAGATTTGATAATTACTACCCACTTTACAGCAACAAACTTCATATGTAGACTTAAAAAGAACACAGTAATAGATGTTCCTCTCGTTTGTATAGTAACAGACCATAAAGCACATCAAATCTGGTTAGAGCTTAACAAATATACAGATGCACTAATCGTAAGCAGTATAGAAATCAAAAGGAGTTTAATAAAAAAAGGAATAGAATCAAGGAAGATTAAAACATTTGGCATTCCTGTTTCAGAAAAATATATTAAAGAATTATATGATAAAACTAGTTTAATGAAAAAATACAAAGTTATGGGAGACAAACCTGTAATCTTATTTTACGCAGGTGGTGGTGATGGATCATTTGCATCGATTCCTTACCTTTTAACAATCATTGAATTAAAACTAGATGCTATAGTATTCTTTGTTTGTGGCAAAAACCAAAAACTAAGAGAAAAAGCTCGTGGAATGGTAAGAAGGCATAATGCTAAAAATATAAGAGTACTTGGTTTTATTGATACTGGTCCTGAATATATGGCAATAAGTGATTTTGTTATTACCAGACCTGGTGGTATTACAACCACTGAAGCATTATGCTTTAATAGACCAATGGTTTTAATTAAGGGTGTTGGAGGTCAAGAAAATGATAATACAAGATTCTTACAGAAAAAAGGATATGCTATAAATGCCAAGTGGTTATTCAAATTCAGATATACTCTCAAAAACTTGTGTAATAATCCTAAAAGTCTAGAAACGTTTAAAAATAAAGTAAAAAAAGCTAATAAAAACAATGCAATGGAAAAACTATTTAACATGATTAATTCCATGCTAAAGTAATAATAATTTATTTATTTCATATTATTAAATGGTGATAATATGAATGAAGAACTTATTGATAGGGTTTCCAAGAAAACAAATGTTAAGAAAGATTTGATTATTGACTTAGCAAAAAAACTATCAAGTGGCAATATGAAAGATGAAAAAACAATTAAAGAGGTTATAACATCCTTAGAAGAAGCAACGGGTAAAAAAATAACAAATGAAACAAAAGAAAAGATAGTTGATACTATCAAAAATGATAAAGTACCAAAAGACGTTGATAAAATGTTTTAAAAAAAATGAAAATTGTATTTTCATTTTTTTACTTTTATGATATAATTTTTTTGAGAATAGGAGAGAAGAACTTTATGAGAAGATCGTATTTTATATTTATTTTGGTACTTTTAATTACAATTAGTACAAACGTTTTTGCTGCTTGCGGTGATATAAATCAAGTTAGTGTTGATGTAGGAACGATTAAAAAAGATGGAAAAAATTATATAATATATGTACCCGTAGGTGCTAAAAGTGTAAACATAAGTGCAAGTGCTTCTGGTGACTGGGTAAAAGGATATGGACCTAGAACCTTATCTACTGGAAACGTAACAAAACTAATGGTTGATGGTTCAACATGTGGTGGTGGAACTTATACTTATCAAATAAGTTTTCAACAAACTGATGAAGTTATAGCAGCAAATACTACGACAACTGCTGAAAATACAGCTAGTACTCAATCTGCTAGTACTGAATCAAATAATGGTACCGCTTCAACAAAAAATGAAATATTTTTATCAAGTTTAAAAATAGAAGGTTACGAAATTAAGTTTGATAAGAACGTTGATTTGTATACAATAAAAGTTAAAAACGATGTTAAAAGAGTTGATATAGAGGCTGTTGCAGAAGACAAAACTGCTAAAGTGGATATATCTGATAATGCAAAAGCACTAGAAGAAGGGGAAAATAAAATACTAATTAATCTAGTTAACAGCGAAAACAAAAAAGGCCAATACATTATCGTTGTTGATAGAGAAAAAACTTTAGATGATAATGCTTATCTTGCTGATATTAAAATAGATGGACACTTATTAACTTTTGATCGTGATACAACAGAATATAATCTAGAAATTGGTAATGAAACAGCATTAAATATTGTTCCAGTTACTGAGAGTAAAAAAGCTGAAGCTACTGTTAAAGGAAATGAAGATTTAACTGATGGCTCTAAAATAACTATTACAGTAAAAGCTGAAGATGGAACAAAAAGAGACTACGTTATAAACATATCTAAAAAATTTAATATATTTGATTATTGGATTTATCCTGCTATAGGTGGTTTAATATTCTTATTATTAATTTTATTAATTATTAGAAAAAGAAGAAAAAAGAAAAAAGCAAAAAAAGAAAAAAAATCATCTGAAAAAGAAACTAAAACAAAAAAAGATTCTGAAAAATCAGCAGAATCAGATAGTGAAGTATTTAAACTATAAAAGAATCATATAATCATGATTCTTTTTTTATAACCTCTTTTGCAGAGTCCCTATAAGCTCTGAGTAAATTTCCGGCACCCAATTTAGTCCCTCCAAAGTATCTAACTACCGCAATTAAATGTGAGTTTAAATTTTCTCTTTCTAAAGTATTATATATCTGGATACCAGCTGTACCAAGAGGCTCTTTATCATCAGTTTTTTTAGCAGTATTTTTAAAGATATATGCATAGGGAATATGTCTAGCTTTTTTGTGTTCTTTTTTCAGCGTGTTTAAAATAGTTTCGACTTCGTCTATAGAGTCTATTTCAAAAAAGTAGCTAATAAATCTAGATTTTTTAATAATTATTTCGTTCATATTTATAAGTTTCAAATTATCACATCCTAAATTATAATAAATTGTTTTTTTTTGCTTGACTAAATTTCATTTTTATATTAGTATATATCTCAACAAAAATCAATGGATAATTGGTGGTGTTATTTGTATATGAAAAAGGATAAAATCGTGTTGCTAGTGGGCATCTACTTTTTTATCTTTTCTTATATACATTTTTTTGTTAGAGAAAGGCCAAAAGTTATTGCTCACAGTTACAGCAACGTTATTGCTAAAACAGTGACTAAAACAGTAGCAAAAACAAGAAAGCTGAATATAAGCAAACCTAAGGAAGTGGAAAAGGATTATTCGAATGTAGGTTTATTAAGTATTGAAAATGAAGACAGCTTTTCTTCCATTGTAATGCAAGGAGAGGACAATTCATATTTCTTAAATCATGATCAATATGGTAAAGAAAACATATTTGGTATACCATTTTTAGATTATCGAGTCAATGATAGCAGCAAGGTGCTTATCATATATGGTCATAATTCAAAGAATGTAAATCTACCATTTAAAACTTTTGAAAACTATTATAGTAAAAACTACTATGATAATCACAAGTACATTGATTTTGTATTAAAAGAAGAGAAAAGGCGGTACGAAATATTTTCGGTTTTTGTAGAAACCGAAAACTGGGATTACTTAGATATTGATTTCCCGACACAAAAAAGTTACTACGAGCATCTTTACAACCTATACAAAAAATCAATCTATGATACTGGTTATGAAGTAAATGATGATGAAGCATTAATAATTCAAACTTGTAGTACAAAAAAAGAATATCAAAAGTTTGATAAAAAGTTTTTATTAATTATATCTAGGAGGGTTTTGTAAAATGATAGACTACATATCAAAAAAATTAAAATTTATATTTGCGATTCTCTACACACTTTATGCTGTTGTTGCACCAGTTGGAGTTGTTGTAGTAAAAGCAGCTGAAGGACCTCAAAAAGGTGATATATACGATGCTGCTACTAATACTTACGGAGACTCTACAAGTGTTAAAGTTTCCACAGGTTCTTTAGATGAAGAAGGTAATATTGAAATTACCAAAACTGTATCTAAAACTGACACGCTTGGTAAATATAAGGTTAGTTTTGATATTAAAAGTAAAAAAGTTACCGAACATGTAAAAGTACCAAGTTATACTGTATTTGTTTTAGACGCATCGACATCCATGAGAGGTACTCCATGGAATAACGCAGTTAACGCTGCAATTAGTGCATCTCAAACATTAGTTAATTCTAATGAAGAAGCAAAAGTTGCACTAGTTACATTTGGTCTAGATTCAAGTATAAAAAGAGGTTTTGCTCATTCTGCTTTTACAAATAGTGATTTTGGCTCACTTCTAGGAGCAACAAACTATGATGCAGGGCTTATGAGAGCATACGAGCTTTTATCTGATCCGAGTATCGAAGAAAATGCAGTTAAAAACGTGGTTTTTATAAGTGATGGCGAACCAAACGTTGGTTTAGCTCCATTAGTTGGTGCACAAGCAACACACACTGAATGGTCAATTTTTGGCTCATACACCACATATAGTAAGTCTTCAATAGGTAATTATTATTATGTACCTGATGGAAAAACTTACTTAACTGGTGCTGCTCAAAATACAAACTACTATTACGGATTCAGATCTGATAATACAAGTGTACAAAACTATGATTATAACGGTGAATCATACGACAGAAATGGTACACTAAATAAAATTAAAGCTCTTTTAACAGGAGAACATGAAAACATATATTCAATTTCTTATAATATTCAAAATGCTACATATAGAGCAAACTTACAAGAAATTGCAACAAACGGAAATTATCAAAACACTGATTCTAGTGGAATAGGGGAGACTCTTGCTCAAATGGCTAATAAAATAAACGAAGCTTATGCAGGCACAAACGCTTCACTAGTAGATCATCTTGGAACAGAATTTACAATAGCTGGCGAAGATGGAACAAGTTATACTAAAACATTAGCTGAAATTCATGAAAGCAATGAGCCGATCGAGTTTGAAATTGAAATTGATCCAAATTCACCAACTGGAATGTATGATACTAATGCTGGATTTGAATTATCATATAAAGACTCAAGCGGTCAAGAGCAAGTGCTTGAATGTGATGAGAATCCACAAGTTTATTGGGAAGGACCACAATATACAATAAATTATTTTATAAACGGTCAAACTACTGCCTTTAATACAGAAAATGTTGATACTGGCGTTAAAATAGGTGATGTTATTACTGAAGAGGATTTATTAGATAAAATAGCAGAAAACACACCAAAGGGTTATGGATATAAAAATTTAAATCCAACTTCTATCACTATCGGTGAAGATAAAACACAAAATGTAATAAATGTTTACTATGATAAAATTCCTGTAAATATTATGAATAATACGATAACAAAAACAGGAACAAACAGCATTTCTCATACAGATGATGAAGTATCTTATGTTGTAACTTACAATGCAAAAATAGATGATTTTGCGGGTTCAGCATATATTAAAATAGTTGACCAATTGCCATATGAAATTGATACAACTAAAACAGATATTAATAATTTGGATGGTGGGGTGTACAACTCAATTAATAAAACAATTACATGGAATGTAAGGATTGATGATATAGATACTTTCACATCTAAAGAAGCAAAGGAAATAACAATAAATAAATCTTATACAGTGGTTTATAGAGGTATTGATGCTTCTTTAAGTAGTTCATCAAATAATACTTTTGAAAACAATGTAGGGGCTACATTGACGCTAGATGGTAGTGACAATGAAACTGAAAAAGCAAAACAAGTAACTACTATAGCAGTAATTGGAGAGGTTACAGCTAATTATTATAAAGATGGTACAACAGAGCCTCTTGCTAAAAGTGAAACTACTGAAGGTTTAGTTGGAGCAGATTATCAAACTGAAGAAAAAAGTATTTATGGATACACTTTGAAAGAAACTCCATCTAATGCAACTGGTACATATGCCGTTGATCCAACAACAGTTAATTATTATTATGTACCGAAGGCAGGAACGATTGAAGAAGAAGCAACTAAAACTGCTGATAAAACCTTAGCCAATATTAATAATGGAGTAGACTATAAGGTTGAATATAACGCTACAATCAATGATTATGTTGGACCAGCAACTGTTACAGTAGTAGATTACTTACAATACAAAATTGATGAAGAAAAATCTGATCTTAGTGGTGGTACTTATAATGAAAACAATAAAACTATTACTTGGACAGAAGAGTTCAACATTAATGAAGATAACAAAGATATCCAAATAGCTAAAAACATCAAATTATACTATATTGGTATAGATAGTGATGTTATTGCTAATGATATTGTAACGGAGACTGTATTTGGTGAAACAACCACTAATGATGATGATAGTGCAATAACTAGGGTCGAAAAAGGTAATGTTATTGCAACTTACACTGATGAAGCAGGTAAGACTTTAGCACCTAGTGAATCAAGTACAGGTCTAGTTGGAGACAATTACACCACAGAAGAAAAAACAATATATGGTTATACTTTAAAAGAAACTCCATCTAATGCCACAGGTACTTATACTAAAAATGATATAACAGTTGGATATGTTTATGTTAAAAATATAGGTAC
>CADBSQ010000061.1 GCA_902797415.1 uncultured Erysipelotrichaceae bacterium
AATTTTTAAAAAAAACTTGCAATTATGCAAGTTTTTTTGTATAATTAACTTGCACTTGCGGATGTAGTTTAATGGTAGAGCTTCAGCCTTCCAAGCTGATAACGAGGGTTCGATTCCCTTCATCCGCTCCATATGTAAAAATCGTCGGAACAGCCGATGTTGAAATAAAGCTAAATTATTAAGCTTTTTTTGTTGCAATAAAGATTATGAAGTATATAAACCATATTGTGATGCCGATATTAGTGCTAAAGAAATGAAAGAAAAGAAAATCACATACTGAAAAGAGCTGAGTCAAAAATAATAAGAATGATGTCTTATTATGAGATACCATTCTTACTTTTTTATTATATCAGAATCACTTAATTCATTAATTTTTCTTTGATCATATTCTGGTGTAACGATTGGAAAATCCCCAGCAAGTCTTTCCAACTGTGACTCAGTAAGAGCCCAGGCACCAAAACTTTCTGTAGTTCCATCACGGTTTAAATCTGATAATTTGATTCGTTTGCCTTTTTTTATACTAGTTTCCTTTATTAGTTGTAACTCTAATAAAGATAGTACTTGATCATAATACTCTTTTAGTAGTTCTACATCAAAAAATCTCATATCTCTTCTGGCTTCATGTAAAGCCTTTAAGTGTTTTAAGGCTTCGATTCTCTTATCAAAGTCATAATAGCTCAGATTGTTAATTTCATTATCTACACTAGCTATTTGTTCATCTATAGAAATTAGCTCCTCGTTGTTTAAATAATTTAAAAGCATGTATATACTATCTGGTTCGTTCATTAAAATTCCTGAAATAATATGAGCTAATTCTGGAACCACAATTTTAGTACCCTCAACCATAATAGCATCTTTATACATATCATATGGTCCGCGTAAATGATTTGAAACTCGGTATATTTTTTGTACATCAACATACATATAATCGCCATTTGGTAATCTTGGATTTGTAATAAATGTGTCATCAACAAACTGGTAGTTACAAGATTCCTTAAAAGTTCCAACTTCTTTGTATCCTGTCTTTCGTATAATTTCATTTAATAGTTTATTTAATTTTTCTGTATCAAATGAAATCTCATAAACTCTTTCTATATTGCCATCTTCACTTTTTTTTACATATTCCACTATAAATTACTCCTTTCAAATTGTTATGTAATATCTAGCCAAAAGTTGATTAGAATTTATGTTAAAATCTCCCTTATAATTCCTCTTTTTTTAAGATGTATGATATCATAGATGATAAGTAATAACAAGCAGATATACAAAAATATAAAAATTTAGTGTTACAATTAAACAATGGTTTACACTTTTATAAATAAACAAATAAAATTTAATAAAAGATGTGGTATACTAAAAATATGTTAGGAGGTTAAAACATGAATGTAATTAAGTTAGATTATGAGATGGAAAAGTATAACGAAGAAAATGTTGAATTAATGTTAGGTAGTTTAGGCCTTGATACAAATAATTACTTTATAGCAATGACTAAACCTAGTTTATTAAGTGTAACAACTGCTGGTCTTCTAGCCGAATTTGCTAATAGATATTGTATAGTTTGTTTTTCTGAAACAGAATTAAATTTGATTATGTTATCTAGGCTTAATACAAAAAAAGCCACTGAGCAAATAAAAATTCAACGCAATGAAATTACCAATATTAAATTGTCAAATATTCTTGTGTCTTACATGCTTAATATTAAGGAAGAAGATTCAACATTAAAATTGCAAGTATATAAAAAGGTAGCTTTATTCCCAAAAGCAGGTAACGCAGTAAGCATATTTAAGGATATGTATAATTTATAGTTTAGACTGAAGATGAGGCAAAGATGGTAAAAGAAGTTAATTTTTTAGATGGCTATATTGAATTTATTGAGGAGAATAAAGGTCTTTTTAGATTAAAAGAGAAAGCCTATAAGATTGACTTAGAATCAATTGATAAAGTCGAAAGATTAACTGAAAATAATAAACTTATAGGGTTTATATTGTGGGAAAGAAATAAGGTATTGTATGCTATAGGTTTTAAGAATTATGATAAGGACTTAGACATTTTATATGATAAAGTTCTTAACTCCATTAAAAGGTCAATTAATATAACTGAAACAGAATTATAAATAATTACTGTATACTTAAAAAATAGTTACCTTTATGGTAAAATATTATATAGGTGATACGTTTTGAATATTTATAAAAGTTTAAATGAAATAACCGAGTATATTGATAAGAATTTAGAAGAAAAAATCGATTATGAAGTATTAGCAAAAATGCTAGGTGTTAATGTTTATACATTGCAAAGATTATTTACCATGATAGCAGGAATTTCTTTATCAGAATATATCAGAAAAAGAAGATTATCTAGTGCAGGATACGATTTATATGAAGGTAATTTAAAAGTAATAGATGTTGCTTTTAAATACCAATATGATAATGCTACCTC
>CADBSQ010000062.1 GCA_902797415.1 uncultured Erysipelotrichaceae bacterium
GAAGTCAAAAACTAAGTTCTGATTATCGAAAAATTACTGAGGAATACGCAACTAAATGTGCTTGGTTTGAATTAGCATCTAGAACTGAATGTGATCTTGGAATGAAAAAAGCTTTAAAAGGTTGGGAATTAACTGTTAAGAAGATAGGAAAAGGTACAGGTAAAAATGCAGCTAAGTATAAAGCTCAAGCAAGAGATTTAATGGTTGAATGTCAAAATGCAGTTCCATGTTGGATTATGCCTATTAATAAGGCAATTGAGTCTCTAAAGCCAGGAGAAAACGAGTTTGATGTTATTATAATAGACGAAGCAAGTCAATCCGATATTTCTTCACTTGCTATTTCTTATTTTGGTAAAAAAATGATAGTTGTAGGAGATGATAAACAAGTTAGCCCAATGGCAGTAGGTGCTGAGATAGATAAAATTAATGCATTAGAACAAATGTATATTAAAGGGAAAATTCCTAATTCTCATTTATATAGTTCAAAAACATCTTTATATGATATAGCGGCTACTACATTCCAACCTTTAATGTTAAGAGAACATTTTAGATGTGTTCCTGAGATAATTGGATTTAGTAATATGTTATCATATGATTTCAAAATAAAGCCATTAAGAGATTCGGCAAGTAGTAATTTATTACCAGCAGTAATAAATTATAGAGTTGATGGCAAGAGAGTAGGAAAAACTAATAAAATAGAAGCTGAAACTATAGTTTCGCAAATTAAGGCTTGTATAGAATTAGAAGAATATGAGGGAAAGACTTTTGGAGTAATATCACTATTAGGTGATGAGCAGGCAAAACTAATTCAATCCCTTATATTTAAATATATTGATCCAAGAGATATTGAAAGAAGAAAAATACTTGTCGGAAATGCATCAAATTTTCAAGGTGATGAAAGAGATGTTATTTTCTTATCTATGGTTGATAGTGGTAATGAAGATGGTGGACCTTTGGCTTTTTCTGGAGTAGGTGTTGAAGAGGCTACTAAAAAAAGATATAATGTTGCTGCTAGTAGAGCAAGGGATCAATTGTGGGTTATTAATTCATTAGATCCTGCTAGTGATTTAAAACCTGGTGATATGAGAAAAAAACTATTAGATTATGCAACTAATCCCGAAGCATTTGCAATAAAAGAGGAAGAAATTAAGAAAAAAGCTGATTCAGTATTTGAAGTACAAGTTGCCAATAAATTAGTTTCAGAAGGATATCATATTACTCAACAGTATCCTGTTGGGGCTTATAGATTGGATATTGTAGTTTTAAGTGGAAATAATAAAGTTGTTATTGAATGCGATGGTGAAAGATATCATAGTGGTGAAGAAAAAGTACGTGAAGATATGCAGAGACAGGCTATTCTTGAAAGAATTGGTTGGAAGTTTATTAGAATAAGAGGTAGTCAGTTCTTTAAAGATTCAGATAGCGAAATGTCAAAAGTGATAAATCAATTAAATGATATGAAAATATATCCAGAAGATGAAAATAATCTTGAAAACGTAAGAACAAGTGAGTTATTAGAAAAAGTTAAATTAGAATCAAGCAAACATCTTGAAAATATACAACAGGGAAAAGAAATAGAAATAGATTATCAAGACATACAGTTTGCATTAGATTCAAAAAGAAAAAAAAGTATTAATACTTCCCTTAATACAGGAGATGTAATATGGGGACCTAGTCAATTTAGATACATGGTATTGTATTGTGAGGGAGTTAATAGGAAAGAAATATCTAATTATTTTAACGTTGCATATGACACTGTGAAAAAATCGCTACAGGTTGTAGCTAAGAATTATAATGCTTTATTAGCAGATGAATGTATTAATGAATTCAAAAAAGAGTATAAACAAAGTAAGAATTATCAAGATATTATAACTAAGTATTATTCTGATAATAAAAAGAATTTAAATAAAGTTGGTAATATATCGTTTGAAAATAATATAGAAACAAGTCTAAGAAGTTTTGAAAAAAATACAGAAAAGAAGAATATTATTAAACCTGAAATAAATAAACAAATGAATCATAAAATGAAACCAAGTGATGAGTTTGTTGATGAACTTAATAAAAATAATATAAACTTTATTGACAATAGAGAAAAATCAGATATAATATGGATATTATATGAAGAAAGAATACAACAATTAGTGGTAGATTTAATAACTAAATATAATTTTAAATTTTCTTTTGAAAGAAGAGGATCAATTGTTACTAATAATGTTTCGGCATGGAGAGTAATGTGTAAATAGGAGGTTTCAATGGCAAAAGAGTTTAAATACGAGATAATCAATAGTATTGGTGTTATATCAGAAAATAATTCTTGGAAAAAAGAATTAAATAGAATAAGTTGGAATGGTAATGAACCAAAATATGATTTGAGAGATTGGTCAGATAATCATGAAAAGATGGGTAAGGGTATTACATTAACCGAAGAAGAATTAAGAGCACTAAAAAAGATTATTGATGAAGAAGTTAAACTACTAGATGAGGAAATAAAATAGTAGTAATATATCTTTGATTATCAAAAACTAAAATTTATAATTACTTAAATGAAGCCTGAACTTTTGCTTTCAGGTTTTTTTGTGATAAAATAGTTAATCAAGAAGGTGAGTATTATGACAAATATTATATGTGGAACTCTCAGAAAAATTAAAAAGTTTTATTTTTCATTTGACGTTGATAAAAAAATATTGACAATACAGCCAATTAAAATGAATGACCATATTTCTTTTCTTAGTGAGTTAGATTTTTGTGATTTTCCATATTTTAAAGATTATGCCGATTTAGAAGGGGAAACGAATACACATGCATATATAAAGTTTATAAATATTAAGTTTTCAAGTATAGGAAGAGGTTGCTTTAAAGCTTGGGTTCCAGCATATATACTGGGAATAACCAATGATATATATCCAATTTCCAAACCTAATAAAATTAATAAATTAGTATTTAAAGGGGAGTGTATAGATAGATTTTCCTCATCAAAAAGTATTGTATCTAGTAAGTGGGATAGAGATAATAGTAAATTGCAGGTTAACCTCAATTATGGAGAAGATAAGATAAAAAAGTTTTTTTATAAAAATTTAGAATTTAATTTAATTCCAGGATGGAGAATGATTAATAATCAAAATGATGTAAATACATTTTTAACGACAAAAACATTATTAACCATAAAATCAGAAAAAACATTAAAAATTAATTCAATTATTAAAATTTATAGAGAAGTACAAAAACTATTTTCTTTTATTTGTTATAGACAACATGTTGAATTTGATAGTATAATCCTGAATCAGATTGAACCAATTAAATTTGGTGATAATATTAGAGATAAAATTATAAGCTTTGAATTACATATATCTGCAGATGACGATAAATATGACTTGCCGAAAGTAGGTAAAACCATGATATTAAAAGATTATGTTGGTAGAATTCCAAAGTTAATTCAATGCTTGTGTGATGATGAATTTATGCTACTATCTTTTCCATCAAACTCATTAACTGAGTCTATAATTGATAACAATAAATACATTAGTATATCTTCTGCATTTGAATCAGAGTTTAATTTATTGAATCCTAAATTTAAAAGTTTTAGAAAGAAAAAATATAGTGAAGCTAAAATTGCTACGCTAAATTATTTAATTAATCAAAAAGATAATGTTGAAAAATATAATAGGCAAACGAGAAATTATTTTGAAGATTTGTACAAGTTTATAGATGATTGTGAAGGTAGATTAGAAGAAAAAATTATGCATGCATTAGAAACATATTCTTATATTGTTGAACCTGAAAGAGGATTTTTTATAAATAAAAATCCAGATATAGACTTTAGTAATTGCTCGCTAGCTAAAGCATTTACTGATAAAAGAAATAACTTGTCACATGGATCAAAACTAGAAAAGTTTAAAAAAATTGAAATAGCCTCCTATTCCATAATAAGAAAAATTAATTATGCAATGATTTTAGAAAGGGCTGGTTTTAATAAAATTCAAATAAGAGAAATAATAAAACAAGTTTTATAAAAATAGTAAATTTTTAAAAAAACTGTTGGTGTTAAGATGAAATTAGGAGGTGTATAATGATAAAATTAAATACAATAGATATAATGACTGAAGAATTTGCAAGAGATTTGGCTAGCAAGAAAGCTCATATTTATTTTTCATGGCACAATAAAGAGGATAGTACCGTAGAAAGTATGCCGGGCAAAGTATTAAAATATCAGAATCGTAAAATAACTGTTGATAAGAAAATAAAAAAAACTTTAAAATAGTTTAGGTTGCGAGGCATCGATATTGCTAAAATAATTTTAGGTACAAAAAAATATGGTTTTAGGAATATTTCATTGAGAAAAAATGCCGAAAGTGGCAAAAATTCTCAATGGATTTTTTTACAGTGATACGGACAATATAGATTTTATCCGTATGATTGTAATGGTTTTATACC
>CADBSQ010000063.1 GCA_902797415.1 uncultured Erysipelotrichaceae bacterium
AGAATAACAGATGCATAAATTGAACCTATTTGTGCTTGTAAAGACATTAAATTATTTCCAGTACAGTCTTTTAAACTATTTACTTCAGGAAACATAAAAGAAAAATCATAAAAAGTATGTAAGAAAACTACTGCCCATATATTCTTACTTCTAAAGTAAATACTTCCTAGTAAAAAGCCTAAACTAGTCGCCTGTATTATTTGCATAGTAGTTTCAAATATAGTTTGACCTTGAAAAATATTTGTTATATGCATAACACCAAATATAAAAGAAGATAACAAAATTGATACAAATACCTCTTTATAGTTTTTGCTAAATTTTTCTATGAATTCGTTCTGGATCCATCCCCTGCACATAAATTCTTCAGCGATACCAATAGCAATACTAAACAAAAGTAAATTAATTAGTGATCCTGAAAAATTTGAAATGGAAAAAATAGAACTTAATAAAGAAATACTACCAAGTATCAACATTGGTAAACCTAAATAAATAGAGCGAGACAATGGTTCTTTTTTTTCTGTAAAAATATAAGAATTTTTAAAAGTTATAACCATAATCAATATTAAAAGAGCAAAAATAGATTCTGCAATAAATTCTTTACCATATTTAAACGTTATAATAGTTTGTGTAAAAAACGCTGGTAAATATCTTGTACAACAATCAAACAATAAAAATATGAGAGTCATTTTTATAAAAAAAATAATTTGTTCTTTATATTTCATTCTTTCCTCCAAAATAAAAAGCATATTAGCTGTCAGAACTAATATGCTATCATGTGGATTTAATATCATAAAATGCACTGACAATGCCAAATTATGATCAGTTATCAAGATTCCACATATACGTATACGCTTAGTAGCTCGATAACCTAAATGTAGTATTAATCATATATAAATGTTGGGATTATAGATATAATAAATTTAATTTAATAAATTATTATATTATAATAATATATTATTCATATATTTACATTTATACATATATGCTTTTAATATAAACTAGAGTAATTAAATTATATTTTAAATATAAGATAAATAGATTAAAATTACATTAATAAATATAATAATAAAATACTTAAATTATAATAAATATAAAATAGTGAAAACTAATTTATATAGAATAATTATAATCAATATATTTACAACATAATAATTAAATATAATAATAAATAAAAATTAAGCCATAAATTATACCAAATTTATAATTATTACTTAGTTAGGCATACACTACTCTACTAAGCAATTCTATAATAACATAAATATTTGATTTGTGCAAGTACTTTTTAAAAATATTTTTAGGATTGCGAAAAACACTTTAATATTTTTGATTTTTAAGGTATAATTAATACGATACATAATAAAGGGTGTGATAGTGTGTTAGAAGAACAAATGCTTACTGATGAACAACCAACAACAAATCCTATAATTAGTGAATTACAAAGCCCTATTGTTCCAGTTGATTCATCTACTAATAGTAATAATGATAATTTTGTTGCTATTAAAAATTATGATTATGATAATACTCCTATAGTGGAAATAGTAAATGATATGATAATTGATGCTATCGGTAGAGGTGCATCTGATATACATTTTGACCCTTTTGATAATGGCATACACGTTAGAATCAGAATTGATGGTGATTTACATAACTATGCATTAGTTCCTCTTGCAATGAAAAAAAACTTAATTACAAGAGTTAAAATAATATCAAATATGAATATAACGGAATCAAGGTTACCACAAGACGGTGCGGTAAAGGGTTTAATCGAAAACTTATCTGTTGACCTTCGTGTATCTTGTCTTCCAACTAATATGGGTGAAAAAATAGTTATTCGTATTTTAGATTATTCTATGAGCCGTGAAGGATTAGAAACTCTAGGTTTTTCTAAAGAAAACTTTGATATCATTACAGAAATGTTAAAAATTCCAAATGGTATAATTCTTATTACTGGTGCTACTGGTTCTGGTAAAAGTACTACAGTTTACTCAATGTTACAAAAACTAAACACAGAAAACAGAAACATTATTACAGTTGAGGATCCTATAGAAATGAATATTGATGGTGTAAACCAAGTTCAAGTTAACAGTGAAATAGGAATGACCTTTGCTAGCGCTCTTAGAAGTATTTTACGTCAAGACCCAGACATTATAATGATTGGTGAGATAAGAGACTCAGAAACCGCTAAAATCGCTGTTAGAGCCGCTATAACAGGTCACCTAGTATTATCAACTATCCATACTAATGACTCACTTAACACCATTGAAAGACTATTAGATATGGACGTTGAAAGATACCTTTTAGGAGCAGCATTCTCTGGTATAGTTTCACAAAAACTAGCTAGAAGATTATGTACAAAATGTAGACAACAAAGAGAAACAACAGACTACGAAAAGAAATTATTTAAAGATGCTTTAAAAATTAATCTATCTCAGATATATGAACCAGTTGGTTGTTCAGAATGTACTGATGGATATAAAGGAAGAATTCCAATTCATGAAGTTCTTCTAATAAATCAAGACATTAAAGATGCAATATCTTCTGGTCTAAAAAAATCCGAGCTTAGAGAAAAAATATTTAGTGAAGAAGTTGGAATAAACACCATGCTTCAAGACGGATTAAAAAAAGTTATAAGTGGAGATACTTCACTTGATGAAATATTAAGACTTATTGAACTTGATGAAGAAGGAATTAATTCATATAAAATATTTGAACAAAATAATAAACAAGATGAAGAAAAAGTTAATGAAGAGCCAAAAGAAGAAGAAAACGGGTTTGAAACATTTAGTTTCTAACCCGTTTTTTAATCTATGTGCATCAAATCATTTACTAATAATTTGTACATGCTATAATTCTCAAAATCATTATCTATATTTTTCGAGATAAACTTTTTAGAATCAATATTTGCTTGTGTCAGAATTTTTATATCACTACTTATATTGGCTATTTTAAAAACCATATCTCCACTTTGTCTAACTCCAAAAAGATCTCCTTCCCCTCTTAATTTAAAGTCCATTTCAGATATATAAAAACCATCATTACTTTGTTCTAAAACCTTCAAACGTTCAGCTCTTTTATCGCTTATTAAAATACATTTAGATTCAAGGTTATTTCTTCCGATTCTACCACGTAATTGATGTAATGTAGATAGACCAAATCTTTCAGCATTAAATATTACCATTAAAGTGGCATTGAAAACATCAACTCCTACTTCTATTACAGTTGTAGAAATTAGTATTTTCGTTTTACCTTCTTTAAAGTTTTTCATAACACTATCTTTTTCAGTTTGTTTCATTTGACCATGAAGGATTTCAATAGGAATCTTTTTATTAAAAGCAATATCCATTTTTTTCTTTAGGTCTTTTACACTAGTTAAATCACTATCTTCATTTTCAATTAAGGGACAAACTATATATGCTTGATGATTCTTTTTTATTTCCTCTAAAATAGTATTAAGTGCAACTTTAATATCTTTCGTCCTAATCAAGCTAGTTTGAATTTCTTTTCTACCGCTAGGCTTAGTTTTTATTAGTGATATATCCATATCACCATATATAGTAAGAGCATATGTTCTTGGTATTGGAGTAGCACTCATATATAAAACATCACACATTACTCCCTTATTAGATAAGTTTTTCCTTTGATTAACACCAAATCTATGCTGCTCATCTGTAACAACAAAACCTAAATTTTTAAATACAACATCATCACTAAGTATAGCATGAGTACCAATTAATAAATCAATATCACCTTTTTTTAAATCTTCTAATATTTTTGTTCTTTCTTTTTTAGTAGTTTTACCTTTTAATAAAGCAACACTTATTCCATATTTTTTAAACATACTACTTATATTGATAAAATGCTGATTAGCAAGTATCTCAGTAGGTGCAAGTATTACACTTTGATATCCACATAAATAATTATAATATGCTGCACAAACTGCTACTATAGTTTTACCACTACCAACATCACCTAGTATAAGTCTATTCATTCTACTTGGTTTATAAAGATCATCTACAATATCTTTAACAGCATTTGTTTGATCTTTAGTTAATTCAAATTCTAAGTCATTAATAAATTCAAATACCCTATCTGGATTAATATTTCTTTTAAGTCCACCCTTTTTTTCACGTTTAGTTTTTAAATAATTTATTTTAAACATAAATTTAAATAATTCTTCATACTTAAATCTTACAATTGCATTCTTGGCATCACTTACCCTTTTTGGATTATGTATTTTATACAATGCCTCTTTTTTATCCAAGAATTCATACTTTGATACAAGATACTCTGGAATATAGTCATATATTGTTAAATCTTGACTCAATGCTTCATTAACAATACTATTTATTAGTTTAGAATTAACACCCTTAGTTTGATGATATATAGGTATGATCTCGTTATTATAAATTGGTTTAAGTTTAATATCATTACATGTTAAAACATTTTTTCGAGTATCATATTTACCATTTAAATTAATCTCCATACCAGGCTTTAAACTGTGCTTTAAAAAGTTCCTATTGAATATAGTTACATTAATTAAAAAGTTATCAGTTAAAACCCTAAACGAAAGTTTAGTTAACCCTTTTCTTATATAAGTTAAAACTGGTATAGATTCAACAGTTGCATTTATGCAAACATCTCCATCTATTAAAGGAGTTAGTTTCATAACATCGTATCTAAATGGATAATAATCAACCAAATCTGTTATATCATATATTCCAAGTTTATTTAAAAGTTTAGTTGTTTTTGGTCCAACATTCTTTAGTTTTTGTAACATAGTTTACCCTCTTTTTTTAATAAAATCAACTGTTTTAATTATAATTTTTAAAGAAATTTTAGTCAATAAAATTTCTTTAAAATTTTTTTATTTTTTTTTAAAATTCCCTTGACTTATTATTCGTTTTACTTTAATATATGAAATACCAATTCACTTTTGTATTGAAGGCGAATTGGTGCTAGTATCACACTAGCCAACCCCTTTTTATTCTTTTTTAAGGCGGCTGCCCTTCAGGGGGGACAGCCGCTAATTTTTTTTTATAAAAAAAGAAGACCTATTCAAATATAGGTCTTATACTTTGTCTTGATTTTAATTCTTCGTTTAAGGAAACGTCTTTTCCATCAACGGTAATTTTTACTGCTCCATCGAATATATTTGGTATAAGTCTAGGTAGATCACCAACTTTTGCTTTAGGTGGAACCCTATAGAATGTTTGATTTACAACTATGTATATACCTGGTTTGAATAGTAGATTAATTCTTTCAATTAATTCATCAGAAGTTTTATATGTTGTGATAATTTTTTTAAGAGATTTATAAAACTCTGTACCGTGATATACTTCCTGCATTGTTGTTTTAGATTCTTTGTTTTTATTCCAGCGACTTGCTATACCAGTGTTATTTCTTTGAGCCATTTCATTTGTTTGAATCTTGATATGTACTTTAATATCTTTATCGGTAAAGACTGCTGTATGAAGACTTTTATATCCGTTTGTTTTACCAACGCTAATGTAATCTCTAAATTTTCTTCCTATGTATTGGTATTCGTTGTGGATTACTGATAAGGCTGTGTAACAGTCTTTTTTAGATTTAACATTTATTTCTAAACAAAACAGATTTGTTAGGTCTTCTATTTCTTTACCTTTGTTTAGTTTTCTATATATTCTGTAAGGATGCTTGACTAAAATTTTTATAGGTTCTTTGCTTAGTATTCTTTCTTTTCTAAGTTTTTCCTCTAAGTTTTTTTTCATTTCAAGAAGAATTTTTTCTTCTCTTTTATATAGTTTTTTGCGCATCTCTGTTACTTTTTTGTACCCTTCTTCATCGATAAATTTAAGAGCATAATCCTCAAGCTCACATTTCATATTGTAAAGTCCTAAATTGTACGCAAGGGGTGCAAAAAAATACAAAGTTTCCTTACATTTTCTAAGTCTTTTTTCTTTTTTCTTTTTAAATTCAAGTGTTCTCATATTATGAAGTCTATCTGCAAGTTTAATAATCATTACCCTGACATCATCGTTCATACTGTTTACGATTTTTTCGATATTAAGTGCCATTTCGTCTATATCGGTACTTTTATTGTTTAAATCATTTTCAACTCTAATATGTTTAATTTTTGTAACACCATCAACTAGTTTACCAACATCTTTGCCAAACATCTCACTGATTTCTTCAATTGTTATATCAGTATCTTCTGCTGCATCATGTAAAAGACCAGCGATAATGGTATCTGTATCAGCATTTAAGGTTGCTAGTGTATAAGCAACATTAAGCGGATGAACTATGTATTTATCGCCACTTTCTCTCATTTGATTACCATGAAGTTTATCAGCTAGTTCATAAGCATTGCGTATTATTTTATGTTCTTTTAGGCTTTTATTATACCTTCCAACTTCTTTTAAAAGTTCATCAATTGTTTTAATCATTACTACTTCTTCCACAAAACATCAACTCTCTAGTGCCACTAATTTTAAACGCTTTTTATCCTTTTGTCAATACCTTATATAGAAATTTGAATAAACTAAATAATTGATAATAAGTATTATTGAAAACCAATCTATTTTTATCAAAATAAAAAAAGCTGACTTTTTATCAACCTTTAATTTTTCGCGCTGTCGAACCATTCCTAGTTTTAAAATTACTGTATTAATGTTTATCTTTCCATAATCATCAACTGTACTTGTGTTCTCAAGTGTGAACCTTTTAACAACGGACTCACTTAAATTAAGGCTAGCGCTTACTCCATTATAATATAATCATACTATCTGTTATAAATTCAATCAAGAAAAAAATCTATTCAGCATCGTCTTTATAAATAGATGTGAATAAATCTCCTTCGTATTTTTCTTCAAAATCAAATTCCATTTTTGGTAAATCATCAATAGTTGCCAAACCAAAATAATCTAAAAATGCACTAGTTGTTGAATAAAGGTTTGGCCTTCCTGGTAGTTTTGATTTACCGCTTATCTTTATTAAGCCCATAGATGTAAGCTTTCTAACTAAATGACTAGATGCTACACCTCTTAAAATATCAATACTTGCTCTTGTAATTGGCTGATTATATGCAATAATGGCAAGTACTTCTAATGCTGGTGTTGATAAAATTTTTAAATCATCTGAACCAACTAGTCTTTTATAATAATCTTTATGTTCTTTTTTAGTAGTAAATTTAAAAGCATCTCCTATAAAACTAATTCTTATACCTCGGTCATCTTTTTCATAAATCTTTTGAGCTTCTTTAAGAAGTTTTTTAGCTTCTTTCTCATCAATTTCCATACACTCACTAAGTGCCTTTAAACTAATGCCCTCATCTCCTACAACAAACAATATGCCTTCAAGTACTCCAAGTTTATTCATTGCCCTAGCCTACTTTCTATAATAATGTTATCAAAATTTTTAGATTGATTAATGCTTAGAATTCCACTCTTACTCATTTCTAAAATAGATAAGAATGTAACTACTAAATAAGGTTTATCCCCTTTTTTAAATAAATCAACAAAGTTAATTTTCTTTTTCTTTTTTAACATTTTTTTAATTTCATCAGAGCGTTTTTCAACACTTAATTCGTTGTTTGTAACTTTAGCATCAAGTGGTTTTAAATACTTTTGCCTTTTAATAACTTCATTAAATGCATTAGTTAGTTCTTTAAGTGTCGTTTCATCACTTAGTTTATCCTCTTTGTATTCTGTTAAAAGATTTGCTGCTTTAGTATAAACTTCACTTCTTTTATCGAATAAATCTTGAAATTCTTTTGTTACATTTTTATAAGCCTCATACTCCATAAGTCGTTTTCTTAAATCTTCTTCACTGCTAAATACTTCGTTTTCTACTCCGTCATCATCAATGTTAAGAAGTTTTTTACTCTTTATATGGATTAGTTCTGACGCGATAATTAAGTACTCACTGGATACCTCTATATTTAGATTTTCTTGTTCTTTGATGAATTCTAAATACTCTTCCATAATTTCAGAAATATTTACTTCAAATATTTCTTTTTTTGAGTCCTTAACAAGTTTTAAAAGTAAATCAAGAGGCCCAGAAAAGTCATCTATAGTTATTTTAAATTCATTTGTCACTTACAATCAAATCCTTCAGCATTCGTTTTAAATGATATTATGTTTGCTTTAGTGTTTGCTTCATATAAATAGTTAATATCTACCTTATATTTAGAAATAATCTTATAATCAAAAGTACTTATAAATGTGAAGTTAATATCATCTTCAGTAATTCTTGAATTTACTCCATTTAAATCGTTGAAACTTTTTTCTTTTTCTCTATATTCATTTAATACGTTTTCTTCTTTAACGTATGTAATTTTATATTCGGTTTTTACTAATTGATTATCTTCAAAAGTATAGGTATATGTTTCAGTATTCTTAGTACATGTTAAAGTATTATTTTCTAAATTAATGTTTGGAATCGTTTCATCATCAACTCTATCGATAGCAAATGTAACAAGATCATCAATTATTATACCACTTATATCAACGTTTATAGTAGTGCTTGTCTGTGATTCAAGAATAGAATCACTCTTTAGGAATCTTCTAGTGACAAAAGATCTTTGATTGTTTTCAGTTCTATACAATTCCAAGTAGTAATGCTTTTTACTTAGATCGATTTTACCATTACTGGAATTATAAATATCTATTGATAAAGTATTACCATTAATTATAATATTTGAGAATGTTAGATTTTCAAAATTAATAGAGTCTTCTTTTCTAAAATGATCACTTAATTTACTAATTGGTTTGTTTTCTTTTGTGATGTTTACAGTTTCATTTTTATTTCCAATTCCATAGAGCGAAGCTCTATCTTTATTATATTTTTCATAGATTTCTGGTATAAAAATAATAAAGGCTATGATTGCTCCAAAAATAAATACTAAGTATAAAGGATTTCCTGCGTTGCTTGTTTTATCATTATTTTCGTTTTTCATAGTATCACATCCTTCTTTCCAATTATACCATATTATTAGTAATTAAAAAAGCTAGAAAATCTAGCTTAATAGGAATTTATCTAAGTCTTTTAGTTTCACTATATGCTTTTTACCTGTTTTAGTTTCTTCTATTTCTAAAGCATTTTCATCATATTCATCACCTATAATTAAGATGTAAGGTGTACCTAAAGAGTAAGCGTCTTTTATTTTCATTCCAATGGATGCCTTACGGTCATCAATAATTGCTTTAATATTTAACTCTTCTAAAGCGTTGTATATCCCTTCTGCGGTATTTTCTTTATCCTCTTTATAAACTATTTGTAATTTATATGGTGCGATATTTTTTGGTATAGAAAAACCTTTTAGTGAACCATCTTCATTATATAATGCGTTATTTTCAATTATAGCAGCGACTATTCTACCAAGACCTATACCATAACATCCCATGTGATATGGTGCTTTTTCGTTTTCTTCAGTAGTGTAATAAAGACCCATTGGTTCAGAGTATTTTGTGCCAAGATTAAAGTTGTTTCCTACTTCAACTGAATTGTATGCTTTTAGGTTTTCTTCATTAATGTCATATTTTTCTTTGACAGCGTCTATTACTTCTTCATTTATAAATATATCTTTTTCTTCATCATGAAGTATTTTATCTTCACCTAGTTTAGTGATTACTTGGTATTCAACGCTTTCGTCTCCTCCAATATCCCCACCATCACTAATAGAAGGTTTAGCATCTAATTCTAGTCTTTCAAATATTCTTTTGTAAACATTATTCATCTTATCAAAGGTTTCTTTAAAGCTTTCTTCGTCTTTATCAAATGAGTAAGCGTCTAGCATTGTAAAGATTTTTGGTCTAAATAAGTAGCCTCTTGGTCTCATTTCATTTCGGTATTTTTCAGTTACTTGATAGTACACTGCTGGTAAATTTTTATGAGAAGGTAATCTATTTGCGCCAAATATGGCAGCAACTTCTTCTGCAGTTGGTGCAAGACCATATTCATTATCTCCATCATTTATGGTAAACATAGTACCTGTACTTAAATAGGTTTCCCACCTATTAGACATTTCCCAGTATTTTTTAGGATGAATAGCTGGAAATACACATTCAATACAACCAGCCTTATCAAGCTCATCTATAATAATGTCTTTAACGTTTCTTTCCATTTTTGTCCATATATTACCATAACCAAATATACCACTTTCATACTGATATAATTCACCTAACTTTAATAATATATCCTCTGCAGGATAGTTATCATCAACTTCATTAAATTTAATCTTTTTAATATTAAGGTTTGATAGTTTCATAATACGCCTCCAAGTAAAATAATCTTAACACATTTTAAATAAAAAAAAAAGCCTAAAGGCCTTTTTCTATATTAGTCATTTAAATATTCTTTAAGTTTTGAACCAGCTTTAAATGTTGCTACTGTCTTTTCAGGAATATGTAATTGTTTTCCTGTTAATGGATTGATTCCATCTCTTGCAGGACGTACTTTAGAACTAAAAGTACCGAAACCAGTTAAAGTAACCTTTCCTTTTTTAATTCCTTCTTTAAGACTTTCAATAAAAGCATCTGCAGCTCTTGCTGAATCTGCTTTAGTAAAGCCAGTCTTTGCAGCAATTGCTTCAACTAATTCTGTTTTTGACATTTATAATTACCTCCCATTATAATTTTTTATAAGGAATAATGTCAGTTTCTACTCCTTACAGTTAAAAGGTTATCACATTTCACAAGCAAAAACAAGGGAAAATCAGCATATTTTGGAAAAAATTATACTTTTTTCTATTAAATGACTATTGCTATTAAATTGTTCGAACCTTTGTTCACGATTTTTGTAATTGTATTTGACAGTTTAAATCTTGTATTATCGGGCATCATTGATAGCTTAGCTCTAATTCCTTCTTTAACAATTTCTTCTAGACTTCTACCAAATATTTCACTTTTCCAAATACTAGTAGGATCTTCCTTTTGGTCTTTGGTTAAATAATTTATCAGCTCTTTACTTTGTATTTCACTTCCAACAATTGGTTCAAATGTACTTTCTACATCAACTTTTATCATATGTATTGATGATGCAGTTGCTTTTAGCTTAACACCGTATCTGCTGCCCTGCTTAATTATTTCTGGTTTATCAAGTTTCATATCTTTAAGTTCTGGATACACTATTCCATAACCGGTGTTTTTAGCCATCTTAATAGCATCTTTTATTGTTTTTACCTCATCTTGGCCTTTTGAATAATCTAAAAACAATTTAAGTAGTTTGGCTTTGCTAAGTTTTTTGTCCCCCATAGCTTCTTTAAGTAAATTGTTATAAAGTTCTTTATTAGCTTCTAATTTAATAGTAACTATACCAGTGGAAGCATCTAAACTACTTATATAGCTTTTCTCGATATACATGCTATCTTTAAAATGATTTAATATTGTATCTACATCTTTTAATTTTTCAACAGTAACAACTGATTCTTTAATCTTATTTAAAAAATGTTTCTTTACTTCATGATTATTATCTAATACATCAATCCACTTTGGCACTCCTACTTGAATATCTAAGACTGGAAACTCCATTAAAGCTTTTTTTAAGATTTCCATGATTTCTTTTTCATTTAGTTTTTCAGCGCTTATTGGCATAACTGGTACTTTGTATTTTTCTTCAAGTTTTCTTGCTAAACTCACTGTTTCTGTATTGCTAGGATGAATTGAGTTTAGTATTATTATGAAAGGTTTTTCCATTGCTTTTAATTCATCTATTACCCTTTTTTCGGGTCCAATGTAATCACTTCTTGGTATTTCACCAAAGGAAGCATCAGTTGTAACAAGTATTCCTATAGTAGCATGATCTTTAATTACTTTTTCAGTACCTATTTCTGCAGCTTCACTAAAGGGTAGTTCTTCCTCTGTCCAAGGTGTTTTGACCATTCGTGGATTTCCAAGTTCATCTTCGTAACCATTTGCTGATGGCACAACGTATCCTACACAATCCACTAGTTTTATATTTGCTTTAAAATCACCTACTTTAATGTTTGCACCATTTGATGGAACGAATTTTGGTTCTGTAGTCATAATTGTTTTACCTTGAGCACTTTGTGGTATTTCATCTAAACATCTTTTTTTCTCGTATTCATCTTCAATATTAGGTACAACTAAATTTTCAATAAATCTTTTTATAAATGTGGATTTACCTGTTCTGACAGCTCCAACAACTCCTAAGTATATTTCACCATTTCCTCTTTTTGATATAGATTCAAGTATTTTATTTTTGTCCATAATACTCTCCTTTTCATTTAAGTGTATTCCTAGGTTTATAAATTATTCCAAAAGAAAAATCTTCAAACGAAGATTTCATGGCGCTATAGTAAATGGATTATTTTGTGTACCATCACCTGTAAAGTGCGATACTGCATCAATACTAAGATTTATAACCGGTACTACTCCACCTGTATAAGTAGTCCAACCGTTAAGAATATAACCATTGGTATTTAGATTGAAAATACCGGCATATCCATGACTATAAAAATAATGTGGAGAAATTGACCAATACCAGAACCCCTTATATAGATAAGAAACATTATTATAATCTCCACCCCATACGTTTCCTCCTATTGCTAGTTCATCCGCAGTTATTAAACCGACTGGATAAGTAAGCTTTCCATTTCCGTTTATCACATCATTTTTTGTAAACGAATCATTTTTCTGTGGACATAATAAACTTGGATTTTTGTTTGCAGAGTTTCTTGTATATGGTGCATATAATGTATGATTTTGTCCATATCCTAAATCACTCGGTCTTGCTGTTCTATCTATTGATCTGTCATTACAGAATATTTCATCAGATATATACACTGAATATCCAGTATTTTCTATATTATCTTCATACCAGTTTTCTAGATATGTTTTTATGGTTGATGATTTTATATTCGCATGTGCTTGTTCATATGATGTAGATCCACCAGATGTACATGTATAAATACAATTCCCTAAGTTATCATGGTCTGTACAAGAGCAACCTGTTGGTTTTGTAAAATCTCCATACATAAACCCAACATATCCCGCATCGTATGGATTTCCATCTTCTCCATTAAACATACTAGTTCCAATTGATCTATCATTAGATGTTTCTCCATTTGAGTGAGCACTCGTTCCGTCATAAAGAAGCCTTAATGTTCCATCCCCATTTATTCTTATTATTCTCCAGTACATATCTTGATTTGATGCATTCTTTCCAAATTTTACATAATTATTTTGAACATTTCCTCTAAAGTATAAACTATTCCCATAGTCATCATCCATTTTGAATATTCCTGTGTCTAAATCATCGTATTCTATTACAGTTTTGTTATTAGTTTTATATTTTATTGCTGATAGTGTTGAGTTTGATGTTATTTGAAACAATGCTGTTTGATTGCTATCATTGCGTGGACTTTCACTTGTATATAAAGCATTATAACAGTAGTACTTTCCTGTTAATCCCGTATAACACTCATTCCACTTACATGTACGAGGGTTTATAAGTGTATATCTTCCGGTAGACTCATTAAATGTATAATTATCAGCGTAAGTAATATAACTAGTATTAGTATCTAAATTATATGTTGATTCACTATTTCCCATTCCATCATCTCTATATTTGCTTGGCATTGGTGATATGTTTGCAAAGTTTGGTGTTGCAGTTTTTATTGCATAATCATGGTTCAAACTTTGTAATTTACTAAATGTATTTTGAGCAACTACTGTTGATGATGATCTAATTCCTAGTTTAATTGAATATGTCGCAGTAAGATTGGCATTTTGATCTCCAGTTGTTTCTTTAAAAGTTACAATCATTTTATATTCTTTTGTTTGTCCAGTTGCTATTGGAGATACAAAAATTGTTGTACCTTGATTTGTACCGTATGGCACAGGAGTCTCACCTACTACCTCGTTATTCTCATTATCTACAACTTTATAAACTAGTTCATTGTTTACAAAGGTGTTTGAAAGTTCTTTAAATATTACCTCAAAACCAGTGGAAACTGTTCCTGTATTTTGCACTCTAAATGTTTTTTCTACAGACTCACCCAGCGCTAAATTTTTAGTAATGTTAGCACAATCACTTTGTTTGTTAGTTCCACAATCTGTATACTTTATACTTACTGTACTGGAGGTTGCATTTATTTTTTCATTATTTGTGTTGGATACAGACACGGCAAAATACGCAAAGCTTACCATTGCGATCAAAATTAGTGCAAATAAAATAGTTAATAATGTTTCTTTTCTTACATGTTTATTCATACTGTTCCTCTATATTAATTTTAACAAGATTAAAAACATTAATCAATATATTTAACAAAAAAAAAGAATACATGTGTATTCCTTTACTATTAATAAACTATTGCCAACTAGTTGCAACATCACAGTTAGATGAATATGGGCTTGGATTTGGCATTTCCATTTTTGTAATAAACGGTATTTTAAATGCTCCTCCAAAACTTACACAAGTACCAGGCTGCAAACTAGACATCTTATCAATGATATCTGCACTAACTCCAGGTAACATTTTCTCTATATAAGCGATATCTGCAGGGTGGCTCATCTTAAATATAATGAAATTTGATATCTGTGATACAACCGTATCAGATAATTCAACTGGTCTTTGACTGATTATATCAAGTAGTACACCGTATTTTCTACCTTCTTTGGCAATTCTATCAAAAATATTATAACCTATTAAGTAAGTATCTGTATCCTTTTGAACATATCTGTGGGCCTCTTCTAAGAATAGGTGGAATGGTATAGTCGCTCTTTGACTTCTTGATTTAGCAAATTCAAAAATCATTCTTGCAAAGATTTTAACAATAACCTTTGCCATTATATCATCTACGCCCTCCAAATTTATATTTACAATCTGACATCTATTAGATTCTTTAACTACTAATGAGGTAATATACTGTTCAAGAGTGATATATTCAGGAAATTCAAATATTGTTTTATTTGGAGAATTAACAATTGAATGTAGCCTAACAAGCAATACTGTAGATGCATTATGAAGTTCACTGTTTTCCTGGAATCCTTCACTGATTAAAGTAAAATTCAAAGCTATTTCCAAATCTCTTATTGTAAAATATTGATCGTCATCTGGCATATTGAGCTCTAATGTTTCATCAATAAAACTTAAAATATATTCATTAATAAGTACAGCCTCAGCAAACAATCCATGAGAGTCTATTTCAAAACAATCAGAGAAAGATCTAGTAAATCCAAGACCTTGAATTTGAGTATTAAAATTAAACTGAGGTGTATTAGTATCATTTATTATTTTAAATATTTCATTTTTCTTTCCTGCACTTGTCATATTAGAAAAGAGTATTGCCATTAATGCTTTTGCAATTAAGTGATTCTTAAGTCTTAAACTTTCTTCATCTTTTCTTGCAAATATTTTGACTAACTTTAATGCTCTTTCTAAGATAGTTAGTTGAGAATGTTCAGTAGCATTTAAAAGTAAAGCTATATCATCAAGTGTCAATAGATATATAGGTATTCTTAAATCATCATCAGAATCTTCAGTTTTATTTGTTGTAACAAATTTATAATGATAATTTGAATTAATACTATTTAGGTTAGCAAAAGCATTTTTATATTCACCATAGGCATCAAAGAATATTAAATTAGCATTATAAACAGGTAATTCTGGGTTAGAAAAAACATTTTGAATTATTCTGGCAACACCACAAGATTTACCAGAACCAGTATTTCCTAGTATACCAAAATGATTTGAAAATAAGTCATTAATCTTTACATAAATTGGAATATTATTATATAAAGGACTGTTGCCTAATAAAAAGTTAGTTTTTTCTTTAGTTCCAATTATACTTTTAAGTTCTTCATCATTAATAAGTCTTACGGTTGAATTTAAGCTAGGTTTTCTAATAATACCAGTTACAAATCCTCTATCTTTTTCAAATTCACCTAAGAATTTAATTTCAGCTGTTGTTTCATGAACGTCTTTTACTTCACCTAGTATCTTTTGACCTTCAAATTCAAAAACAACGTGCATGTTCATTAAATCTGGCATAACTCCACCAGTTTTTTGAATACCTACAGTTGCAACATTATCAGTTATCATCTCTATTTTGTTAAACACTATAACCAACCTACTTTCATAAAAAAATTATATCACATGTTTTATTAAAAAAAAAGAATAACTTTTTAAAAATTTTTTCTAATTGTAACAGTTATAATAGTATGTTATAATCTAGCCCACAGGGAAGATGGTCTAAATGGATAAGATTAATGAAACTAAGTTATCTCTATTGTTTAATGAAGCAGATGCCAGAATTAGCAATGCTGAGAGAATTGCAGCAAGACAGAAAAAAAAGGAAGAAATGTTACAAACTCTAAAGAAATATGAAAAGGAAGAAAAAACTGAGGATATTGCAAATGCAATTATATCACTAGTAAACGGTATTCTATCGACAGCGAAGAAAAATACTGGTCTAATTGAGGAAATTAGTGACAAGTTAGGAACTTTAAATGAAAATGATGGCTGTTTTTTTAAATCAACTTATAATTTAGACGAAGAAGGATTAACAATTATTTTAGATTACTCAAGAGAATTCTTTGATAAAGCTATTTACGGTGGTACATGTTTTCTAGGGGTGTATGGAAAAAGATATGATCCAAATGACTATGAAACAAAAGAAGATTGGGAATACTGGCATGATTTCCATGTTGAGCGCGAGCCATTTTACTATAATTATTTAATAGAACTATTAAATGAGTATGGAATTACCTTAAGTAGAATAAATGGTAAATATAATGATGGAATGGTATGGAAACATTATGATTTTGTAATTATAAAAGCAAGTAGAGTTCCAGATATTTCTCAGCAACATCATCAAAATATGTAATAAAAAGGAAGAGAGATTCTCTTCCTTTTTAAGTTTTAAAAACTTATTCTTCCGAATTTAAGGATTCATTTTCATAGAGTTTTTTATACTCCTTGTTTGTTTTTAGCAGGTAATTATGGTTTCCTTTTGCCACAACTTTTCCATTGTTAATAACATATATTATATCGGCATCTTTAATTGTTGATAGTCTGTGTGCAACAATAATAACAGTGTGATCTTTAACTAAGTTATCTATTGCCTCTTTAATAAAGTTTTGACTGTTGTTATCAAGTGCACTTGTTGCTTCATCAAGAAGTATAATTTTACTTTTTTTAGCAAGCGTTCTTGCTATTGCTAGACGTTGCTTTTGACCGCCTGAAAGGTTTACACCACCTTCACCTAGCAAGGTATCATAACTATTAGGTAAAGACTCTATATAATCATCTAAACAAGCTATCTTACAATATTTCTTGATTTCTTCTAAAGTAATATTTTTATCTAAAATAGTAAAGTTTTCTCTAATAGTTCTATGGAATATAAAAGGTTCTTGTCTAATAATTGATACTTCTTTTCTTAAAGAGCTTTCTGTTAGATCTTTAATATTTACTCCATCAAGGAGTATTTCTCCCTTTTGTGGATCAAATATTCTTGTAAGAAGATTAAATATAGTAGATTTACCTCCACCAGATTTACCAACAATAGCAATCTTTTTATTAGGTTTTAATTTAATATTAAAATCTTTAAGTATTAAATCTTCATCTGGATATGCAAAGTCAACACCTTTAAATTCAATTACACCCTTAACTTGTTTAAGGTCTTTATCACCAAATTCAACATCTTTATATAGTTTATTTTCTAATATTTCATTAATCCTTTTAATTGAAACTAATAATCTTTGGAAACTTTGTGTAAAATCATTTAACATTTCTATCATATATGTATAATTGTATACATAGTAGGTCATTGCAATAAAGAATGTTAAACTAGTTTGTTTATAGTATAAAAGGATAATACAAATTATAAACGTTGAAACCTCTAAAGTAGACCTTAAGATGCCAGTTATAATACGATATTTTTTTAGTATATCTATTTCGTTTTTAGATTTATTAAATAGTTCTTTAATAATCTCTCTTGTTTCTTTAAGTAAATTTTTCTTAATTCCTAATGTTTTAATTTCTCTTATGCCTCTAATAGATTCATTAACTAAAGAAGTGAAGACATCCATTTGTTTTTTTCTTTCTTTGTTAACCTCTTTTAATAGTGGTGCATATTTTTTTATTACAAAGTAAAATATGATTAGAAATACTAAAATGTTAACACCAATTATTATTGAGTTAAAGAAGATATATATTAAAATAGCCAAAGCCCCTATCATTCTTGTAAATATGTTTAGTAGTTGTCCAAAAATAAAACTTAATGAATCAGAATCGTTGGTAATGCGATTTATGATTTCACCACTGCTGGTTTTTTCATAACCCACAGCAGGCATATTAAGCGCTTTTTTGTATGTGTTGTATCCGAGTTTACGTGATAGTTTACTTTCAATAGTTTGAAGCATACTGGCTGCATATGTGCCTAATCCGTGTTGGATAAATACTTCTATCGCAAAGTAGATAAGTAAAAATTTAATAGCTAGCATTAAATTCATTTTTGTAATTGATTCAACAGCAGCACCATTTAGGTATCCAGCAAAAATGCTTGATACACCACTGATTATGGTTAAGATACTTGCAATAATAAGCTTTACTTTTTCTTCTTTAATTAATTTCCAAAGAGGCAAAAATTCTTTAAGTTTTTTCATATTGCCTCCTTATATTTAGTAAGTTTTTTTGAGGATTAACAAGAAGCAGGAAAATGGTTTCCCCTTCTTATATCCAAAATAAAATCATTAATTACCATTATTCCCACTCCTTTCTCCTTAAATTCGTACAAGTAAAGTACCACAAATAACCGTTTTTGTCAACATTTAGTGGTTAACACACTTATAATTTTTCCATTTTAAAACCATCATGCTTGTTAAATCAAACCTGATGGTTCTTTAGTTTTCTACTGGAGATAAAGTAGCTAGGGAAGATTCCCTATGTTTTTTTTACTTTTGAGAGCACTCGTCCACTTTATTTTACTGTTCTAACCAATTTGAAAAGGTTCCGCTTCCGTGCCATTTCCTCCGGAAATTGTCACTCCTGATTTTAGATAGACTGCTGGACGCACCGCGCTATCACCGCCGGTAATATAGTCGCCGACAGGACCTGCGTTAGCAACATACATAGCATTGCTAGAATTGTAAGAACTAGGCGAAAGTGCCCACTGATA
>CADBSQ010000064.1 GCA_902797415.1 uncultured Erysipelotrichaceae bacterium
TACCTAACAGGGGTAATAATTGAAAAAATATATAAAATTAGATTATGGGACTATTCCAAAAGAAAGTTTAATATTAACGGATTAGTTTGTTTAAACACAATGGTACAATTTGTTATTATGGCATTATTCACATTGTACTTTGTAAATCCAATCTTTACTGATTTTTTAAATAATGCTAATGCAAACATATTAAAGATTATATCTATTATATTTTTAGTAATATTTTTAATAGATTTTTCTTTTTCAAGTATAATGTTAAACAAATTTACTAATGAGTGTAAATCAAAAAGGAAAGATGTAACAAGAGATTATAAAAAATATATAAATAAAAATATTAAAAAATAGGAGAATTATATGAAAAAAGGTGGGTTTACAATTGGTCAATACATAGTTATTTTGGTAATTATAGTATTAATAAATATACTTTTATCTCCCATTATCAAAAAAACTATATTAAATTTTAAAAATAAGTCATATGAAATTAAAAAAAGTGAAATAATTAAAGCATACGATAAATGTTTAGGCAAAAAACAAAAGGGTTGTAGCTCAATTAAGTTTTTGCTTAATAATAATTATTTTCATTCAAAAAGAAATTGTAAGCGTAATTGTTTAAAAAATTCTTTAGATGGTAAATACTGGGATAATTGTTATGTTACTTATGGGGGTATTTATTGTAATAAAGCAACAAACGCCTCTCAAAAAATTATTAATTTAGCCAAAAAAGGATCCAAGAATAATTCTTGTACAGAAGATTTATTGTATGATAAAACTAAAGATAATAATCTTAGGTATACAGGGGAAAAACCATGCAATTATGTTTCTTTTAATGGTGATGCTCCAAAAATGATAACAAAATATAGATTACAAAATGATAAAGGATTTATAAGTGAGGATTTTTGGTATACTTTTGATACGTTTGATGAATGCAATAAGGCATTTACTTCTAATCGTAAATTCTATGAGAATAATCATTTCTTTTGTAAAGAAGAAAATGTTATATCTGGTGGCTGGAGAATAGTTGGTATTATGAATAATATCGATAATGGAACGGGCAAAAAAGAAACAAGAATAAAACTTATGAAAGATGAACCAATAGGTAGTTATCCAATTAATTCAAGTAATAGTAAAGGAGACTGGTCTAACTCAATTTTAATGAAAGAGCTGAACAGCGACTATTTAAACAACCAATTAAAAGCAAATACTACGTGGTTTAAAGATATGACCTATGATTATACTAGAAGTTTAAATAAAGAATCAAAATACTTAATAGAAAATGCAAACTGGCAAATAAATGAAACAAAAAAGAATAATAATGCTAGCAACACTTATAAAAGTGAAAAAGAGAAAAAATGGACTGGAAAAGTAGGATTAATTAGCTTAAGTGATTATGCTTATGCGATAGGGGGAAAACAAAGAAATAAATGCTTACTTTCTTCTTTTGATAATTATACAAGTAACAGATGTAATGAAACTAATTATCTTTTTTCTAACAAGACTGCTTGGTTTATAAATTCACATAATGGTCAAACTTATGTCAACAAGTTAGGTAAAATCGTTAAAAAAGAAGCAAGCCTTTCATATAATGTTAGGCCTACAATCTATTTAAAGCCTAATGTCTTAATTATTGACGGTGACGGAAGTTTGTCATCACCCTATATATTAGGCGTTTAAAAGACTTGTACTATTTTCTTAATAGTGCTACAATACCCTTGAAAGGAGAGAATATCGTGGCAAAAAAAATCGATAAAAAAGAAGCACTAAAAAAGGGAAGTAAAGCAATCAACGAGTTCAAAGAATTTATCTCTCGTGGTAACGTAGTAGACCTAGCAGTTGGTGTAATTATTGGATCTGCATTTGGTAAAATCGTTTCATCAATCGTAGATGATATCTTAATGCCATTACTAGGAATTGTAGTAGGAGGACTTGATTTTACTAATCTTTCTATTAAAATTGGAGACGCTAACGTTAAATATGGAATGTTTATCCAAAACGTTATAGACTTCCTTATAGTTGCAGCTTGTATATTCTTCTTAGTTAAAGTTATTAATAAATTTAACAAAAAAGAAGAGGAAGAAGTAGAAGTAATAGTAAACGAAGAATTGGAAACACTTAAAGAAATTAGAGATTTATTAAAAAAGGGTAAAAAGTAAATTTTCTACAAAAAACCCTTTTTTATTTTTAAAAAAAATAGTACAATTTAGATAGCTAAAATGAAAGGAGCATAAATTGAACTATTTTTTTTCAAATATAGATCAAATAATAAGTAATTTTTTAACATCACTTGGTGTATTTGGTCCCATTTTGGGATGTTTATTAATAGTTATAGAATCAATGATACCAGTATTGCCATTATTTGTTTTTATTACTTTAAACTTTTATGCATTTGGTGATTTACTTGGTTTTTTAATATCTTATCTTTTAACAGTTTTAGGATGTAATATTGCTTTTTATATAAGTGAACACTTTATTAATAGTAAAATAGATATATTGTACAAAAAGTTTGGAAAGAAAAGGGGAAACAAACTAATAGAAAAGTTTTCAAATATGAAATTATCAACCCTTGCTACTATAATGGCATTTCCATTTACTCCTGCATTTTTAATAAACATACTTGCAGGAGTAAGTAAAATGAATCAAAAAAAGTTTTTGGTCGCTTGTTTTATTGGTAAGATATTTATGGTATACTTTTGGGGGTATGTTGGAACAAGCTTAATAGAAAGCTTTAAAAATCCAATAGTACTTTTAAGAATAACTATCTTACTAATTTTAGCATTTATAATTAGTAAGATTGTAAATAAAAAATATGAATTAGAATAGAGGAATATTATGCAGTATATAATTATTGGTTTATTAGTTTTAATTTTGATTATATTAATTATTATTTTATTTAAAAAGAATGATTCAACTGATATAGTTGAAAGAATGGGTAATTTAGAAAAGAATATGACTAAAGAAATAGGGGACTTTAAATTTGAGTTTTCTAGATACTTAAAAAAAGATTTTGATGATTTAAATAAAACTATAACAAATAATCTCGATAAAATAAATGATAGAGTTAATGAAAGATTAGATGTTAATTTTGAAAAGACTAATAAGACTTTTGTAAATGTATTAGAGCGTCTTTCTAAGATAGATGAAGCTCAAAAGAAGATAGACTCTTTAAATGCAGATATTATTGGTTTACAATCAATTTTAACTGATAAAAAAACAAGAGGTATATTTGGGGAAACCAATTTAAACTTTATTTTAAAGAGTGTATTTGGTGAAAAAAATGACTCTATTTATAGGCTTCAATATACTTTACCAAATAAAACTATATGTGATGCCATTCTTTTTGCACCAGAGCCACTTGGTACAGTTGCTATAGATTCAAAGTTTCCGCTTGAAAACTATCAAAAGATGACTAATAGAAAACTAGAAAAATCTGAAAGAGATATGGCTGAAAAAATGTTTAAAGCTGATGTTAAAAAACATATTGATGCCATAAGTACCAAATATATTATTAATGGTGTAACTTCTTCTCAAGCGATAATGTTTTTGCCTGCAGAAGCAATTTTTGCAGAGATAAATGCGTATCATCCTGATATTTTAACTTATGCTTATAAAAAAAGTGTTTGGATAACCAGCCCAACCACTTTAATGAGCACATTAACAATTATTTCTATGCTTATTAAGGATATGACTAGAGATAAATATGCTAAGATAATTCATAATGAACTTGGAAAATTGTCTGTAGAATTTAAAAGATACAAAGAAAGATGGGATAAACTTTCTAAATCAATCGAAACCGTTAATAAAGACGTTTTATCAATTCACACAACTACTAGTAAAATAACCAAAAGATTTGAAGAAATCAGTAATGCTGAATTCATAGACGTAGAAATGCCAAAACAGATTGAAGAATAATTCATTTCAAAAAAATGTGTGTACACACATTTTTTTGAAATCATAGATTTAAACTATTTTCATCAAGCAAGAAAGATATTAAATCAATTACTACAATACCATTCTCCATCTTATATGGGGTAAGCAAATCTTTAACAATAATAATTTTTTTGAAATTATCATATATACTTGTAAGCGGTAAAATTTCTTGCTGCTTTTTTTCTTCTTTATTTATATCGTAAGCAACCTGAATATAATACTTATCAAATCCTTTTGTACAAATAAAATCCACTTCATATGTTTTTCTTGTAGTTTTATTTGATTTATCTTTATCAAATTTTTCCACTATACCAACGTCAACACTATATCCTCTTCTTAAAAGTTCTATATATATGATGTTTTCCATTATATGGTTTTGTTCCTGATTTCTAAAGTTTAATTTTGCATTTCTAATACCTATATCGGTGAAATAATATTTTGACGGAGTAGTAATTATTTTCTTTCTCTTAATATCATATCTTTCAACTTTTTTTATTAGAAATGCATCTTCTAAATAATTTAAATAGCTTGAAATAGTATTATTATTTATATCTTTGTATCCATTTTCCTTAAAAGAATTCGCTAAATTTGTAGGATTTGTTAAGGAACCTACACTTGTAGCTAAAATATCTACTAAATTACTTAGAACTTCTGGTTTTTGTATATTATATCTATTAACTATATCATTTAGATAAGTATTATTAAAAAGATTATCCAAATAGAATCTTTTTTCTTCATGAGTCTTATTGTCCAATACTAGAGGCATGCCTCCATAAGTCATGTATTCATTTAAAACATCTAGTTTATTACCATTATTTACAGACAAAAACTCTTTAAATGAAAGGGGGTAAACCCTTATTTCATCGCCTCTACCTCTAAATTCAGTGATTATATCACTGGATAAAAACTTGGAATTAGATCCTGTTATGTAAACATCGAGATTTT
This sequence comes from uncultured Erysipelotrichaceae bacterium, assembly GCA_902797415.1. Taxonomy (GTDB): domain Bacteria; phylum Bacillota_I; class Bacilli_A; order RF39; family UBA660; genus RUG11867. The sequence goes on from CADBSQ010000064.1 coordinate 4,870, forward strand.
TTTCATATAAAAAACCATTCAAAACAGATTCAAAATCTTGAACCAGCTGAATTTCATCTAATAAAATATAATACTTTTTTTTATCCTTTATTTGATTCCTGATATATCTATCTAATTCATCCGGATTTTTATATATTCTATTTTGCCTTTTATCAAGTTCTATTTTTATAATGTGGTCTTCTGGTACTCCACTATCTAATAGATAGTTTTTAAAGATTGGATCCATTAAATAAGATTTACCAACTCTTCTTAGACCCGTAATAACTTTAATTTGACCATTGTTTTTTTTGTTAATTAATTTTTCTAAATAATTATCTCTTTTTATTTGTCTCACTTTCATCGCCTCACAAACTTACCTAAAATATAGCATAAAAGATATAAACTATCAATAGTCTCATTTCAAAAAATTGTGTGTACACACAATTTTTTAAAATGAGACTAAACCAAAGTTAGTATTAAATTTATTAAAAAATTAATCTATTATTTCTATACCCATTAAGGATATGACTAGAGATAAATATGCTAAGATAATTCATAATGAACTTGGTAAATTATCTGTAGAATTTAAAAGATACAAAGAAAGGTGGGATAAACTTTCTAAATCAATCGAAACCGTTAATAGAGATATTTTATCAATTCACACAACCACTAGTAAAATTACTAAAAGATTGATCTACCTTGGGTATTTTGCAGCAAACGAAATTTATAAAATAAAGAAAAATACTTCATTCATTTTACTTTTTGAAGTGGAGTATTTGCACTTTATA
>CADBSQ010000065.1 GCA_902797415.1 uncultured Erysipelotrichaceae bacterium
AAATTAGTACCAAAAATTAATCTGAATTCTTTTGTTGGATCTATACGCTTTTTTAATTCAAGTACTTTTCTTTTTAATAATTTCATATCATATGTACTTGGCTCGCCACCTGTAAATGTTACAGTAAAAGAATCACTTGTGGTTTTTTGCCGTAAATCTAATATAAAATCAATAGTATTATCCAATGTTTGTTCTGACATTGGACCAAATAATTTTTCAGCAAAACAATGTTTACATTTTAATTGACAGCATTCGGTTAATTCAATTTCAATATCATTAGCACTAATTTGCATATATTATCCTCCTATTTTACTTAATTCATTTTTTGCTTTAATATAATCAATAATTTTATAAGGAACTGAGCATCCTGTTTCATCAAAATACATCCATGGACAACCAGATCTGCAATTTTCAAAATATTTACAAGCATAACAACTTTGACGTACAGAATTTTTATGCTCAATTAAAACTTCTTTATATTTTTCTTCGTCCATTCCAGTAGTATTAACATTTCCAAAATTTTTACCACGCTTATCCATGCATCTTGAAATATCACCGCCTGGATTTACATGTATTAATTCTGCTGGACATGTATTACCATATTGATTATAATTATTACCAACTGCAGCATCAGCTAAGCATTCTAAATCAAAAAAGAATAATCCATATTTATCTTTGATTTGACTATATAATCTGTATAATTTGTATTGATATTCTCTGATTTTTTCATTAGTGACTGTCATTCTTTTTCTGAATTCTTCCTCACTAACTCCCAATGGCGTATAGAGTCTATTTATTGAAAAAAACTTAACACCAGTACAAAGTATAAATGACATTAACATTTCAACTGGAACATTAGCAACTAATGCGTCTGTCATAGTAATTATCATTGTTACTCTTTTACCTAATGTTTTTATATGTGCTAAGTTTTCAAAAAATAAGGCTTCATTCTGTATATTATTATATCTATAACTATAATCCCAAGAAGTAGTTAAATTATCACAATTTTTAAATACTTCCAAATGAGCATCCGTAAGATTATATAATAAATTTGTTTGAATACTAATATTTAATTCTTTTTTTACGCCCGCTCTTAATTTTAACAGAGCTTTATTTAGCAGAGTCATATCAAATATTCCTGGCTCACCACCAGTAAGAATAACTTCTAATTTTGGATATGTGCTTTTCGCTGCTAAATCTATTAAAAAATTTACAGTATTGTCTAGTGTTTGCTCTGACATAGGTCCAAAAAACTTATCTGCAAAACAATGCTTACACTTTAATTGACAACCTTGTGTTAGTTCAACTTCAACTGTACCAATTGTTAATTCCATTTTTATACCTTTATTTCTTCAAGTTTTTCAAGCAATTCATTTAATGAATAGAATATTAAATATGAGTGTGATTTATAAGAAAATAATGAAAACTTATTTGTATTTTTTAATTTAGGATAAGCTGCTAGCGCTTCAAAAATATGATCTTTTTGTTTTTTTGTCATAGTTATTGGTAAATCAATAGCTAAACTACCTTTAAATACTGAAATTCTAACTATTCCATTTTCTCCGCAATAACTAGAATGATCAAATGTATCTGGATTAACCTTTAATTTAAATTTATCAATCAAGATTTTTCCATGATCATACATATCACAAGTTATAATTTCACCATCTTGAAAAATTAAAAAACCAAACATACCAGGAACAAAATGCTCTTCATTAGAAGCTACTTCAAGGACTAATTCCTTACCGAAAAGAGCAGATTCTTTATTTGTATAACGATTATTCCAAAGAGCTTGCGTTTCTTCTACAGTATCACTAGTGGCTTCTATTTTTATACCTTTTTCTCTACATTTTTTACATTTAATAATATACTTGCCTGATTGTACATCAAACTCTAAATCTGGAGCAATTCCACAAAAAGGACAAGGCATTAACATTTATTTATTCTTTCCTTTTTTTAATGATTCTTTAATTTTTAAATATTCATATGCTTTTTTTGGTACTGTACAGCCTGTTTCATCGTGATACATCCATTGACATCTACTTTGACAATATTCTGCATATTTGCAATCTTTACAATCTGATATTTCCCAATTAGTATGATGTTGGTTTAATATTTCATTATATTTTTCTACATTAAACTCTCCAGTATTTACATTACCAAATGAATGCTCTCTAACATCATGACAATAAGTAATTATACCAGTAGATGCAATATGAATAAAGGTATCTGGACATGTAAAAGAATACTGATTATAATG
>CADBSQ010000066.1 GCA_902797415.1 uncultured Erysipelotrichaceae bacterium
ACTAAGAATGATGGTACAATTGAAGAAGAAGCTACTAAAACAGGTGATGAAACTCTTGCAAACATCAATGATGGTGTGAACTATAAAATAGAATATAATGCTACAATCGATGATTATGTTGGAGAGGCAACAACTACATTAGTAGATAAACTACCTTATAAGATTGATACATCTAAATCAGAATTAGATGGTGGATTCTATAATATTAACGATAACACTATTACATGGACTGAAAACTTTGAAGTAGGAGAAAACAATAAGGAAATTGGTATTACTAAAAATATAACTGTTTACTATATAAATATAGACTCTGAAACAATAACTAACGATTTAGACACAGAAACATCATTTGGAAGAACAACAACTAATAAAGATGATGATTTCGAAACTAAAGTTAAAAAAGGAACTGTCTTAGTTAGATATGTAGACGTTGATGGTAAAGAAATAGCACCTAGCATTACACTTACTGGTTTAGTTGGACAAACATATCAAACGAGTGAACAAAAAATCGGTAAATACTTCTTAAGTACCGTAATTGGTGAAAGAAATGGATACTTTGTAGAAGGTGAAACTGAAGTAACATATGTTTATGATATTAAAAACGAATCACCACACATTATACCGCCACAAACTGGTATAACTAATAACTTAGTAGGTCTAATAACGACTAAAATAATGATGTTAATGCTTATACTATTTGCATTTAAATATCGTAAAGAAGCCTAATAGGCTTTTTTATTTTGAAATAATCCAATTAATTTAGTATAATTAGAATATCGGGGTGATTCCTATGATAGAGGAAAACTTAAAACTAGTACCACATATGCCAGGCAGCTACCAAATGTACGATAAAAATGATGTGATTATCTATGTAGGTAAAGCAAAAGACTTAAAAAAAAGAGTTACATCATACTTTAATAGAGAACACACTGGAAAAACAAAAAAACTGGTTAATGATATAAAATATTTTAAATATATTGTAACAAACACAGAAGAAGAAGCATTTATACTAGAATTAAATCTAATAAAGAAATATAATCCTAAATATAATATACTCTTAAGAGATGATAAGTCATATCCATACATAGAATACATTAAAAAACCTTATCCTCGTCTAAAAATAGTTCGTTACTTAAAAATTAAAAAAAGAAAAGATAGATTATTATTTGGTCCATATCCTAATCAAGGTTCCGCAAGAAAGATGGTAAATCTCCTTAACAGAATTTATCCTTTAAAGAAGTGTGAAGGTAATCCTAAAAGGTTATGTCTTTATTATCATATAGGCCAATGCTTGGGATACTGCGTTATAAAACCTGAGCAAAAAGAAATAGAACAAATGGAAGAAGAAGTTTTATCTTTCTTAAGAGGTAATGATAAGATAGTAAAAGAAAAACTATTAAATGAAATTGAAAAAAATAGTTTAAATCTTAATTATGAAATAGCACTAGAACTAAAAAATGATCTTGATTATATAGAAATATTAAACCAAAAACAAAAAGTTGAACTTACTGATTTAGTTAATAGAGATGTAATAAATTACTATATTAATAATGGTTATATAAGTTTAGAAGTTTTTTTCTTAAGGGGTGGTAAATTAGTTGGTAATAAAAATGCTACTTATCCAATAACAGATGATTATGTTAGTGAAATAGAAAACTATATAGGTCAATTCTATTTAAAACATGAAATTCCCAAAGAAATCATTGTACCAGATGAGTTAAATATTAATCTCTTAAGTGCTTTAATTGATACTAAAGTTATACATGTTCAAAAAGGAAAAAAGAAAAGACTCTTAGATTTGGTTGAAACAAATGCTAAGATTTCTCTAGAAAATAAGTTTGAAATCATACAAAGAGATGAAAAACGAACAGTTCTAGCTCAAGAAAAATTAAAAGACATTCTGGGCTTAGATAGTCTATATAGAATAGATGTGTTTGATAATTCTAATCTTTTTGGTTCATACTCTGTTAGTGCAATGGTTGTTTTTAAAGATGGTAAGCCTTCTAAAAACGATTATCGTAAATTTAAAATATCTATAGATAAGAACGATGATTATAATACTATGAGAGAAGTAATATATAGAAGATATCAAAAAATGCTCGTTAAAGAAGAGGAACGACCTGATTTAATAATTGTTGATGGCGGCGAAAAACAAATAAGCGCTGCGAAAGAAATTCTAGACTTACTAAATATAAACATCAAAGTAGTAGGATTAAAAAAGAATGACAAACATCGGACTAATGATTTAGTTGACGATAATTTAAAAACAATTAAACTTGATAGAGACTCTGATGAATTTCATCTTCTTACTAGAATGCAAGATGAAGTACATAGATTTACAATTAACTATCATAAACAAATTCGTTCCAAAGGTAGCATATCAAGTATTTTAGATAATATAGAAGGTATTGGTGCATCTAGAAAAAAGATGCTTCTAAAAAAATATGGAAGTCTAAAAAAAATGCAGAATGCTACAATAGATGAACTAAAAGAAATACTACCAGAAACTGTTGCTATCAATTTACAAAAGTATTTAAAAGAGTTCTTAGAGGTGAAATAATGCTAGAAGCTAAAATTCTTATTGAAGATATAGAATATAAGTTTTATATTAATGACAAATTGTATAAAGTTCAAATTTTTAGTGAGGATAAAGTAGGATACTTAAACACTGATGAAATCAAAGAGCTTATAAACTCTCTTTTTGAAGATGATAAAAAACTTTACAAAAAGGAAAATGGTTATGAAATATACTTAGATTCAAATAATAATAAAAGGTTTATAAAAGATGGTGTTGAGGATCTAAAGTTATTTTTTCTATCAAACGGTACTAGTGCAATAGCTTATAAAAAAGATGAAAATAAAAAGAGTAACCAAACTAAGCGTTTTATACTTGGGAAAAAGGGTAATATATTATTAAATTGTACAATGTCTTTTATGCTATTTTTGTCATCATTTAATCTTTTTATGCTCTGTACTGACGAGCAGTTCTTAAATAATGAAACTTATTTAGCATATGAAGCCTTAGAATATACTAAGGGTCATAATTTAACAGCAGATGAAGTAACAGATAAAATTCTAAACTCAAAAGGAGAAAATCTAACTGAACATGATAAAAGGTTTCTTGCCAATAGAAACTTTCTAAATTTTGTTCTTGAAAATACGAGTTATAGTAGACAAAATAGTTTAAGATCTCATATAACAGATATTGGGATTGAATACTTTGATGAACAATATAAAAATGATAATCCAAATTTACTTGGATACTATAATTCCCTACATGAAAATATATTATTTGTTCGTTCGGCAGAAGAACATAATCGAGAAGACATTTTAGCTCACGAGTACGCACATTTGCTTCAGCATAATAATAAATACAGTTATATTCGAGAAGCATGTGCAGAGCTATTTGGATTCGAATTTTTTGGTAGTAGTATTATCTCTTACACAGAACAAATAAAGAGAACTTGTATTCTTATGGAAATCATTGGACCAGAGCCTGTAATCGAGTGTAACTTTAAAGGAATAGAAAACTTTGAAAATACAATTAAAGATATTTTAGGAGAAAAGGATGGAAACAAATTATTAAATCTTTTCTTAGAAGTACCAAGTGAAGAAGATAAAACAAAAGTTAACTCAGAAATAGATGAGTATCTAACTAAAATGTATAATATAGTATACTCTGATGATATAGATAACAATATGGTTATTCAAGACTTAAAGAACTTTAAAGATATAGAGAGTATACTATACAATAGAAAATACTTTAATAAAAACAATTATGCATATTATCTTAATTACGTACCGTTATATGATAAAATTGATAAAATAGAAGAAATACCATTATACGAATTAAATTTTAATGAAATAGAAAATATCTATGTTTCGATTCATTCAGCTGATTTACCTATCAAGTTTGTATTACCTAATAATCAGGATATTTTGCACAAAAGATTTACATTTAATCCAAATGAAATGGTTTTATCTCCAGAAGAAAGGCTTGATTATATGGTGCACGAATTTAGTGAACAAAATGCTTTAATCGTGGTTGTATTTAAAGATGGTTCTTTTGCTCAGCATAGTAATGGAATATTTTTCAAAGAATTACCTAAAAGGTCTTATCCATCCATTTACCATCTATTTGATAAAAAAGCAAAAAACAAAAATAATAAGTTTCAATGAAGAAAAGGGTATTCTGCAGCAAACGAAATTTATAAAATAAAATAATATGTTTCACTTATTTTATTTTTTTATGCAAACAAAAATTGACAAATTAGAGCAAAATTGCTAAGATTAAAATGTGATTAAATATGTTAAA
>CADBSQ010000067.1 GCA_902797415.1 uncultured Erysipelotrichaceae bacterium
CAACCAGGAGGTTTTAAAAATGCTTAGATATAATGATAGAATAACAGTATCGGCTGTCATAACTTTATGTAAGGATGGAACAAGATTTGATGGTGCTTTTGCTTTACCCATTGAAGAGGACTTAAATATTAGAGAAGATGTTTTAGAATTAAAAATTTTTGAGCATGATGAATATGGTATTATGGGAACGAATAGATCTAATAAAATCACTCACTCTTTTAAAATATGTATTGGACAAGTTACAAGTCTTAGACAGCTTGGACAGATTGGTGATAGTAAAGTTTTTGAACGAATTACAGGTATATACGAGTTAATGGATGAAATTGAATCGACAAACGATAAAATTTGTTATTTTGTGGATTCTAACGGCGTTTATCATGTATTTGCAAAGATAAACAAAGGAGATATTGTTGTAGAAGATGTCAACCAGTTAAAAGAGGTATTAACTATTATATCTAAAAAAATCGAAGATATTAACGCTTCAGTACAATTCATAAAAGAGCTTGGCGAAAGTGAGACTATCATACCTGAAAAAACACCAAATAGTTTATAAAACAAGGATACAACTTGATTGAACAAAAAAAATTTTTGTGATAAAATTAATTAAAGCAATGAAAAGAGGCGTGGCTATGAAAAAAATTAAGTATGTCTTAATTCTTATGATAATAGTGCTTATCTTGATTGTAATAGGTTCATTTATTGTTTACGAAAAAGATAAATATAATGAAAAAAAATATGGAACACCAATAAGTGATGAATCAATTTCATATATGATTGAAAATATTTGTTCTGATTTAAACGACTGTGATTCTGATGTAGAAATAGATAACTTTTATGATCAAACTCTTATGATTAATTATAAATACAGTAAAGATGATAATATAAATCAATTGACGATTAATAATTACATTTTTAGGGCATTTGATAATACTAATATAGATTCTTTTGGTACTTACAAAAATAAATTCTTTGTAATAGTATATAAGTGGAACACAAGTTTAACAGATGCTAATAAGGAAGTAATTTATTATGATAAAAACTTTAATGTTGTATATGATATAAAACTAGCTGATTCAACCTTTGATATAGAAAAATCCACTTATAATTATTACACCTGTGAAGATAATCCATCCGCTCAAAGTGAAGATGAAAAGCAAAAATATACAAAAAATACCTTAACAATTGATAAGGATTTAAATTTTAATCTAAGCAAGGATAGTGAAATGTTTCAAGCTTGCTCTAGTAGTGGAGGATATTAATGACTGATATAATAATAATTGGTGCGGGACCAGCAGGTCTTACTGCAGGCATATATGCAAAAAGAAGTGGTAAAAGCGTTCTTATTTTTGAAAAATCAGCTCCCGGTGGTCAAATAATTAATTCACCTAATATTGAAAATTATCCTGGCTTTAAAAACATAAGTGGTCCGGAGTTTGCAACTAGTCTTTATAATCAAGCTAAGGATTTAGGAGCTGAGTTTATATTTGATGAAGTAATAAAAATTGAATCCCAAGATAAGAAAAAAATAGTTTATACTAAAGATAAGAAATACGAAGCTAAGAGAATAATTATTGCAACGGGATGTGCTAATAAAAAGCTTGGTCTTCCTAATGAAGATAAATTAATTGGTAATGGTATATCTTATTGTGCTACATGTGATGGAGCTTTCTATAAAGAAAAAAGTGTCGCTGTTATTGGTGGTGGTAATACTGCTACGATGGATGCTCTTTTCTTAGCAAATTATTGTAAAAAGGTTTATGTCCTTTGTAGAAGTCATCTAAAGTCAGATGAAAGTGAACAAGAAAAATTAAAACAAAAACAAAATGTAGAGATAATAAATAACACTATTGTTACAAAGTTAATTGGAGATAATAAATTAGAATCAATTGAAGTTAAAACAGGTGATAAAGTATCTAATCTAGATGTAGATGCAGTTTTTGTTGCTATAGGACAAGAACCTCAAACAAAGGGATTTGAAAACATACTAGAACTTGATAAATTTGGCTATGCAAAAACAAA
>CADBSQ010000068.1 GCA_902797415.1 uncultured Erysipelotrichaceae bacterium
GAGGAAATGGAAGTCCTGAAAACCCTTATACTTTGGGATAAAAATAGACTCAACCCAGGGTTTAGTTAACTAAACCCTTATTTTATTGTAATAATTTAATAATTTGTTAAAATGTAGTCAGAAAGGAAGTAAGATATATGAATAAAAAATATATATTAATTGCACTAATCAGTTTGATTATTGGAGTTTTAATTGGAAGTTTAGTTTTCAATAAAAGTGAATTTGAGCCTCTACCTAAACAAGAAAAATCTTCGGGTATGAGAGGCATATATGACATTGATAAAAATATTAACGAAAAAACAATAGATGACTATTTAGGAAGACCAGACACAGTATACAGAGACGTTAGAATGCTTGAAGATACTGCAACATGGGAAAACAAAGGTGGAGAACGTGATTTAACAGGTTTTGTAGAAGGATTTGAAGTAATCCCTTATGCCTATCTAACAGAATTTCCACAAGAATACATCGATCAAAAAAAGAGTGAGAACGTAACAGGATTATACAAAGGTAAAACACTATTCAGATTAGACAAAAAAGGTAATTATGTTGCAAACTACAAAGAATCTATGTCTATACTAGAACAAATATTTCCAAAAGATAAATACATTTTCTTAATGTGTGGAGCAGGTGGATATGCAAACTTCACCAAACAAATGTTAGTATCTCTAGGATGGGATAAATCAAAAATCTATAATGTAGGTGGATACTGGAATTATGAAGGTAAAAAGGGTATTAGTACAAAAATAAAAGGTAAAAACAAGTGTGATTTTTCTAAAGTTCCTTATCATAATATAAATTTTGATAGATTAACAAAGGTTAAATAATGTTTAAAAAAGTTTTAATTGTATTATTAGTATTGCTTTCTTTAACAGGATGTACATTATTTAAAGGTGATACTAATAAAATAACTCTAGAAAATAAATATTATAGTGATGGTAAATTTATAACCGTTACAAAAAAAGATATATCAAAATTAAATAATGAAAACTATATACTTTATGTACACAACTCATTTTGTGCATTTAAAATACCTTGTGAAACTATATTTAAAAAATATATGGAAAAAGAAAAAATAGATTTTTTATCAATAAATATTGATGAATTTAAAAAGACTAATTTTTATAAGAAAGTTAAGTATGCACCGTCAGTAATTATTGTTAGTAAAGGTGATATCATCGCTTATCTTGATGCAGAATCTGATGATGATTTAAACAGGTATCAAGATATAGATGAATTTACTAAGTGGATTGATAAATACGTTGAAAAGAAAGCTTAAACTTTCTTTTTTTTCTATTTTTGATATAATTGTTTTGGGTGATAAAATGATAAGTGATAGTATAGTAAATCAAATAAAAGAAGTCGTTAAAGAGTGTGGTAAAACTATTTTAAATGCTGATAGAGAAAACATGAAAATAGAAGAAAAAGAAGGCATTGCAAACATTGTAACTAACTATGATGTACAAGTTCAAAATATTTTAAAAGAAAAGCTTTTACTTATTTTACCAGAAGCGAAATTTATGGGCGAAGAAAACGAAGAAATACAAGAAGAAACTGATGATTTAACGTTTGTAGTTGATCCAATAGATGGTACCAATAACTTTGCTAGAGACCTTGGATTAAGTGCTATTTCTGTTGGACTTTTACAAAATAAAAAGCCTATTCTAGGCATTTGTTATAACCCATATAGAGATGAATTATTTGAAGCTCAAAAAGGAAAGGGCTCTTACCTTAATGGTAAAAAGATTCATGTATCTGACCTTTTGTTAAAGGACGGTTTAGTTGCCTGTGGTAATGCTTCATATTATGTAGAATTAAAAGATAAAAGCATTGAGATTCAAAATAAACTTATTAAAGAGGCTAGTTGTTATCGAAGACTTGGTTGTGCTGTAATTGAAATTTGCAGTATAGCTTCTGGCAGGACTGAAGCTTATTTTGAACTTAAACTTATGCCTTGGGATTTTACCGCTGCAAGTATTATCTTAACGGAAGCAGGTGGATCTATTACCACTTTAGAAGGTAAAGAAATAAACTATTTTAAACCTTCATCTATTTTAGCAAGTAACAATAAAGAAGATTATTTGAAATACATATGGTAATTAAAATTCTTGACAATATGGTCAAATAAACCTATAATTAACGTAGAGGGTGATATATATGGAAATAAATGGAAAAATAATTGACGAAAGATTTCTTACAATTGTTAGACTTGTAGGTGTTACTGAGGATACTGACTTGAGTCTTTATGATCAGATTACTCCTGAAGGTACGCCTTTAAATGAGTTTGGAGAGCCTTTAATTGTTTATCAGGGTATATTTGGTGGTTACCACGAAGCCTTAACTGGTAAAAGAATACCAATGTATAGAACTGCACTCCAACCTAACACAGGTGATATGGAAGTAGGCGATATACCTAGAAAACCATATAGAGGTGTTCCTATAAAAGAACAGGAGATAACTGAAGAATTCTTAAGACAATACATCGAAAGTCATGAAGACATTGATGAATTTGAAGAAAGATTAAATGATTTTATTAAAATGTCAAAAGAAAATCGTAAAGCTATTAGAAAAAATGGAAAAGGTATGTAACCTACTATAAAACCCCAGAGCGATTAAGCTCTGGGGTTTTATAATGGAAAAAACTGTACTTTTTAATAAAATTGTGCTATTATACACAACAAACAAAGGGGAATTTATATGAAATCGAATACAAGTAGGTTTTTAGAGGATTTACTTTTTTATGGAAA
>CADBSQ010000069.1 GCA_902797415.1 uncultured Erysipelotrichaceae bacterium
AAGATCTTTTGGAAATCTAAGATAAGATGTACTTAAAAATTTTACTAAAAAAATAGTAAAATTTTTTTGTTTGCTTTTTAAATAATAAATGATATAATTTTTTTAGGATGGTGATATTGTGGAAGACTATTTTAAATTAGTAATCAATGCTTACTCTTTAATTATACTAATTATAATATCATTAGTGTTCTTTTTAAAGAAAAGAATGCACAAACCAGAGGATAATCTTTACTCTATGATACTTGTAACAGGCATTGCTACTATATTCTCAGGGATACTACTAGGAATTGTAATATCCACAACGTCAGTAGAGCTTACAAACTTTTTAATAATATTTTTAAATAGAATATATATGATAGGTATAATCTTAATGGTTAGTTTATTTGCCTTTTATACATTTTATGTATCCAAAAAAGATAAGGGGTTAAATCTTAAAAAATGGGTATGGGCTTTAAAAATTTTTAATGTAATAAACGCTCTTATAATGTTTGCACTACCACTTAGTATAAAATTTGAAAATGGTGTGATGTCAACTAATGGACTTATTTATCCATATTCATTTCTTTTATTAACGTGCATATACATTCTTATGTCTATCTTTGTTGTTCTTGATATAAAAAATATAAAACAAAGAAAATATATTCCAATCCTACTTTTAATAGTACTATCTAGTATTTTAAATATTGCTAGTATTAATTATCCACAAGTCAATTTTTTAATGAATCCAGCATTTGTTATCAATATTATGATAATGTACTTTACAATTGAAAATCCTGATGTAAAAATGATTAGTACGCTAGAACTTGCTAAAGAACAAGCAGAAAAAGCTAATCGCGCTAAGTCAGACTTTTTATCTAGTATGAGCCATGAAATACGTACACCACTTAATGCAATAGTAGGCTTATCAAATAATATACTGGAAATAGAAAACTTAAGTTCTAATTTAAAAGAAGATGCAAAGGATATAGTTGATGCTTCAAATACACTATTAGAAATAGTTGGTAATATCCTAGATATAAGCAAGATAGAAAGCGGTAAGTTAGATATTATAACAGCACCATATTCTTTTAAAGACGAACTAGAAAGTACTTTTAAAATTAATAAAGTTAGATTAGAAGGAAAAACTATTGATTATAAATTATCTATTGCTGAAGATATACCGTATAAACTTATTGGAGATAGAATTCACATTAAGGAAATATTAAACAACTTAATTTCAAATGCCATAAAGTATACTAATGAAGGAACCATAAACGTTGATGCCAAATGTATAAATAGAGATGATGACTGTATGTTAATAATTAGTGTTAAAGACACTGGAAGAGGAATTAAAAAGGAAAATATTGAAAAATTATTTAATCGTTTCCAAAGACTTGACATTGAAAAAGAAACAACTGTTGAAGGGACAGGCCTTGGTTTAGCAATCACTAAAAATTTAGTAGAAATGATGGGTGGAACTATTAATGTTCAATCAAAATTTGGTCAAGGATCATTATTTGTTGTTCAAATTCCTCAAAAAATATCTATGTTAAATAAACCTAAGGCTCAAAAAATAATAAGAAAATCTATTCAACAAATAATAAATTTTGAAAATAAAAAAGTATTAATAGTTGATGATAATCCTTTAAATCTAAAAGTTGCTCAAAAAGTATTAGATGATTTCCACTTCAATATTACTACGGCAACATCAGGAGATGAGGCTTTAGATTTATGTCGAAACAATGTTTATGATGTAATTTTGATGGATATAATGATGCCTGGTAAAAGAGGAGATGAGGTCTTCTTAGAACTCAAAAAAATGACTGAATTTAATACTCCAGTAATCGCTTTAACTGCGGATGCAGTTTCTGATTCTGAGAAAAAGTATTTAGATTTAGGTTTTGACGATTATATAGCTAAACCATTTACTAAGGATGAAATAAAGGAAAAACTCGAGAGACTTATTTCTTAAAGTTTTTCTTTTTTTTTGTGTAAAATTGTGGTATAGTATTCAGTACATTTGTTGGGGGGAAAAAAGAAAAATGGCAAAATTTACAGATAACCAAATAGAAAGATTGAGAGAAGATTTATCAGTAGCGATAGATATTTTATCTAGCGGAAATGATTTTACTATTTTAGATTTTGAGGCTAGTTTTGATTTACCACCAAACTCAGTTAAAACTATTCTTAGAAGTCCGTATTATACCAGTAAACTAGGCTTAAATGTTGAACAAAAAAAATTATTAAGCTTATGTTTTAATGTTATGCCTAATAGTATTATGAAATTAACAGAGGAATGGATAATTGACAAAGCACCAATTTATGAATATATAGGTGATAAAGAAACTGTAAGTGCTACAGTCACAACGGAGGAATGTTTAGATATATTTCGTTATCTAACAGAAAAGGGCATAAGCATATCCTATGCAGGTTTAGGAGTGGCAGCAAAAAGACATGCTTTTCGTGAAGAATTGCTACCATATATAGAAATGTTTTCAAAAAGAAAAGACTCTAGACAATCTTTATAATGTTTGTCTTTTTTTTAATAAAAAGATATGGTATAGTATTCAGTACATTTGCTAGGGGGGAAAGAAAAGTGGGAAGATTAAGTGATGATCAGTTACAAAGATTAAGAGAAGATTTACTTATAACTGCTGATATTTTATCTGAAAAAGATAACGTCTTTAACATTTTAGATTTTGAAGCAGGTTTTGAACTACCATATGATTCAGTTCAAACTTCATTAAGAAGTGCATATTTAAAGGATAAACTAAATCTAACTGGAGACCAAAGGACACTACTGCTAACTAGGTTTTTTAAAAACAGGATAGCACATAATATTAGAGCAAGAGAAGAAAATGTTATTGATTACGCAAGTAGATTTATTTATAGGGAAAATGGTACATCAGTATTGGTTTTGCCAGAAGACTGTTTAAATGTGTTTCGCTACTTAAAAGAAAAGGGAGTGGCCGTAACATATTTTGGATTTGACTGTGCATTAAAAAGATATATGCTTGGTGAAGAACTACTACCATATATAGAAAGATTTTCAAAAAACAGAAACTTTAGACAATCTTTATAGAAGTCTTTTCTTATTTTAGAACAAAAACTATTTATTTAATAACAAAAATGTGCTATAATACCTTTGTTTTCCACTCGGGAAACTACAAATAATCCGATGAACTCTAGTGTTTATGATTATTCTAAAGAAAAAATATTTATCGAAAGGAGTACAAATATGAACTTAGTTGACAAAGTTAACAAAAAACATATTAATCCTAATATTCCAGAATTCAGAGTTGGAGATACTGTAAGAGTTAATGTTTGGATTAAAGAAGGTAAAAAGGAAAGAATTCAAGCATTTGAAGGCTTAGTTGTAAAAAAACAAGGCGGAAGTATAAGCGAAACTTTTACTGTACGCAAAAAAAGTGGCGCAGTAGCAGTTAAAAGAACATTCCCAGTACATTCTCCAATAATCGACTCTATTAAAGTAGTTAGAAAAGGTAAAGTTAGACGTGCTAAACTTAACTTTATTGATAGAATGAAAAAGGAATACAAGGTTAAGGAAAGAAACTAGGCAAAGATTATTATCTTTGCTTTTTTAGAAAGAGGTTATTATGAAAAGATTAGTATCAGGTATTAAACCTACAGGGGAGTTAACAATTGGTAATTATATTGGTGCAATAAAACAGTTTATTGAGTATCAAGAAAAGTATGAAAGTTATATTTTTGTTGCCGATATGCATGCTTTAACAGTTCACAACGATCCAAAAGAACTAAAGAAAAGAATCAAAGATATTGTTGCATTGTATCTAGCATGTGGTATTGATCCAGAAAAAACAACGATATTTATTCAGTCAGAAAATATGTACCATGCAAATCTATCATGGATACTTGAATGTAATACTATGATGGGTGAAGCCAGTCGTATGATTCAGTATAAAGAAAAAAGTAAAAAAGGTGATACCACAGTAGGACTATTTACTTATCCAATACTAATGGCAGCAGATATTCTTTTATATGATGCCGATGTTGTACCAACAGGTATTGACCAAAAACAGCATGTCGAACTTGCCAGAGATATCGCAGAAAGATTTAATCATAAATATGGTGAAACATTTAAATTGCCTGAACCTTTAATAGATGATGAAACAAGCAAGATTTATGATCTTCAAGATCCAACTAAGAAGATGAGTAAATCAGATGATTCAGATAAAGGATGTATATTTCTTTTAGACGATGTAGAATCTGCTCGCAAAAAGATAATGAGCGCAGTAACAGACTCAGATAATAAAATACATTATGATAAAGAAAACAAACCTGGTATATCTAATCTTTTAGTTATATACTCAAGTATCACGAGTCTTTCTATTAAGGAAGCAGAAGAAAAATTTAAAGACAAGAACTATGGTGAATTTAAGAAAGCTGTCGCAGACGAAGTATGCAAGTTTCTTTTTGAACTTCAAGAAAAATACAATGAAATCCTTAGTTCAAGTGAAATAGATGCCTATTTAGATAAATCCAATGAAAAAGTTAGAAAAATCGCTTCTGAAAAAGTAAAAGATACTTTTGAAAAAGTCGGTCTTGGAAGATAAGAAAAATGAA
>CADBSQ010000070.1 GCA_902797415.1 uncultured Erysipelotrichaceae bacterium
GATTGTGCAAACATGACTAAAAACTTAGGACTTGGTGAATCCTTTGAAAAGACCTTTAAAGTTTATAATAATGGTACTATGCCTGTAGATTATAAGATAATATTTAAAGAATTAACTAATACATTTCAAAATAATGATTTGGTTTATACAATAAAAGACTTAAGTGATAACATTTTGCAAAGTGAAAGACCAGTGCCATATTCTTCTAGTCAAACTACTAATGTAAATGCGTTTTTAGATACCATATCAGCAAATACTACAAAAGAATTTAAAATAGTAGTTAAACTAAAAGAAACAACCGATGATCAAACCGAAAATGCAACAGCAACATACTCAATAAAACTTGGTTTAACAACTCAAAACGGTGGAACAGATAACATCTATAATTTAGTTTCAGATGCCGATCCAAACTCAATTGATGTCATAACAAAAACTCCACCAACGGGGGAAACATGTACTAACACACTAGCATATGATGGTACAGTTGATAACAACCTTCGCTATGTTGGTGCAGACCCTTGTAATTATGTTTCTTTTAATAACGAAATATGGAGAATAATAGGAATAATGAACAATGTAGATGATGGAACAGGAAACTTGGAAACAAGAATAAAACTAATAAGGAATGATTCTTTAGGAAGTTATTCATGGGATTCATCTGCATCAAATATTAATGAGGGAAAGGGAATAAACGATTGGACGCAGGCAGATATAAAAAATGAATTAAATGGAGATTATTTAGATACAACACTAACAGAAAATACAAACTGGTATAATGGAGAGAACAATGCCCAAACAGGTGTATTTGATATAACAAAGAGATTAAGTTTAACCGCTCAAAGCTTAATAGGAGATGCAAAGTGGTATTTAGGAGGACATTATACGGAAGAAGATAGAGTACCAAGCATAATGTATACAAAAGAAAGAGAAATAGAAGTATGGGGAAATCCAACAGGAACATGTAATGATGGTGCTTGTCCAAGAGCCACAGAGTGGACCGGAAAAGTCGCATTAATATATCCAAGTGACTATGGATATGCAACAGCGGGAGGAGCAGGGACATCAAGAAGTGACTGCATAGGAACAATAATTAACAGTAATTGGAATAATAGCAGTTATGATGATTGTAGAAATTATGATTATTTAAAACCATCTTCTGGTTATAATTGGCTTTTGTCACCTTTTTCCTTTGGTGCCCGCAGTGCCTTCGGTGTTGTTGAGACAGGTCGTATCGCTCAAGGTTTTACTTACCGCACTATCAACGTCTTGCCAGCTGTCTATCTAAAAAGTGCTGTTCAAATCTCCGGAGGAAATGGGTCAATTAATAATCCTTATACTTTGAAATGACAAGTGATTAGTTCATTTGTTTTTTTGTTGAAAGAATGAACTTATTGGTATATAATTTGAGTAGAAGGAAGTGAATTATGAAAAAAGGAAAATTTTTGTTAGCATTTATTATTGGTTTAATGTTAAGTATAAATGTTAATGCACAAAGTATATTTGTATCAGGGGATAATTTAAATGATGATAAGTCTTATGAACAAACTATGTTTAGATTTGGAAATAACATATCATCAAGTTCTAATATAGATGGACTTAACGTTACATTTGGTAATGATATTAAATCCGTGGGTAAATCAGATTATATGATATATTTTGGTAATAACTTAAGCATTAATGAAACTGTTGAAAAAGATACTTTCTTGTTTGGTAACAATGTTAATATTGGTAGTGATGCTAAACTTGGAAGAGATGTTTATCTTTTTGGTAGTAATGTAAAAGTAAATACTAATATAAATGGTAATGCCAGAATAGGCGGCGAAACAGTTGATCTAAGTGAGATTACTATAAAAGGTAATGTAAGTATTTTTTCAGAGAAGATTGATTTAACTAAAACAAAGATTAAAGGTCATTTAAAAATACCAGAAAATGCAGAAGTAAAAGGACTTACTGAAACTACAGCGGCAAGCGTAGAAAAAACTAAAACATCAGACGTTGAAGAAACAAGAAGTACTGGCGAAATAATAGCAGCTAAAATTAAAAAGATTATTAGTGCGTTCTTCTTTGTTGCCATAATATTTATTTGTTTACCAAGAGTTAAGAAGTTGTTTGATAAAGTTAAATTTGATAAAACCATTAATTGTTGTTTATCTGGATTAGCTATATTAATTGCTTTACCTATAGTTTCAATTCTTCTAATGGTTACTGGTGTATTTACAGGATTAAGTTTATTAGCACTAAATGCGTACATAGTAGCATTATTAATTGCTAAGATGTTTACTGCTTATATAATAGGTAAGTTCGTATTTAAGAAATTAAATATTGAATCTAAAGAAAAGGGCTTTGATTATTTAATATTATTAATATCATTAATTGGTCTAGATTTAATTTGTATGATTCCTGGTATAGGGGGATTAGCGGAATTCTTTGTCCTAATATATTTCTTGGGATTATGCTTAGAAGGGCTTAAAAAGTTAAGAAAATAATTCTTAGCTTTTTTAAATGTAATTGATTTTATGAAAAAAATGCGATTTTTTTGATTTTTTTGCTATTTTTCGCTTGATTTAAGTATTTTAGCCTGTTATAATGGAAAACGGTTGACTGGCTTAGATGTGCAAGGTTGCTGATACGCCCCGTTGCGTTGTCAAGGCTATCAGGTTTTTGCTCGGAGCTATGTTTATACTAGATATAAACGAAGGGAGGATAACGCAAATTATGGAAAACAAAAAAATTCGTATTAGACTTAAAGCATACGATCATAGGGTTTTGGATGTTGCGTGCAGTAAGATTTTAGAAACTGTTAAAAGAAGTGGTGGTAAAGTCATTGGGCCAGTGCCTCTTCCAACAGAAATCGAAAAGATTACTATACTTAGAGCTGTTCATAAGTACAAAGA
>CADBSQ010000071.1 GCA_902797415.1 uncultured Erysipelotrichaceae bacterium
ATGGAAGACTAAGCCCTGGAGCAGTAAAAAAACTAAGGGAAGAACTGGAGATACTTGCTGCCAGAGCAAATGCTATAGAACTTTCAAGAATTAACAGAAAGAGACACAAAATATAACGATCTATTAAGATTGTTTTTTTTGTTCAGAAAGCTTGATTTAAATTGATTTTTTTTTTATAATTAAATTGTGAAATAAGGTATTCTATATTTCGCAAAATATATTATAGGAGGGAAAATATGAATTTAGACACAGGTTATAATGAAGAAGAGGTCCTTAATGCGCTTAAGACTATTGTAGATAATTATAATAAATTATACGACGTATTAAGTGTAGAAGTACAAAATAAGTTTGTAAACGAACTTGCAAACATGTGGGCATGTAATTATGCTGTAGAATTTTTCACAAATGATTTTAAGCCAACATTTGATGAACTTTTAAACAGTATCAATTTAACATTTGAAAACATTGTTGAATCAATTTCAAGTGCAGCAACTGCATGGGCTCTAACAAGCGGAGGTACTTTCGCAAAGAGTGGAATAACTCTTAAAACAAACAAAATCGATGTAAGCGTTGTTAAAGAAAACATCGGTGGCGTAAGAGGTATTAACACAAATGCACAAACTATTTCTGCAAGACTTCAAACTATTACTTCTGATGCTGAAAGCTGTCTAACTGGAACTATCAACGCAGTTGAAAATAGTGGATTTATCGGTGGAAACATGCAAGAAAACCTAGTTTCTTCAATAACTCAGATTAAGACACAGTTAACTACTGCTATTACTGATATTAACAACAATATTCATGAATACGTAAGCAAAACTGCATCTGAATACGAAGAACTTGCTTCTTCTACTGCTCGTGCTTTCTCAGGCGAATAATTAAGCTTTTAAGAATAACTATTAATTGTTATTCTTAGATTCAAGTTAATTCTCGTTAATTAGCTTGAATCTAAGAATAAAAGTTGACGAAAAATAATGAAAAGGGAACATGTATGAAGAATATAAAATTCTTAAAATTAGGAAGTGTAATAAAACTAAAAGATGCTGATAAAAAACTAATGATAATAGGATATTTACCAGTAACAAAAGATGTTAATGACAATAAGTTATTTGACTATATTGGTTGTTTATATCCAGAAGGTTTTGTTGCTATAGATAAAACTTTTATGTTTAATCATGACAAAATAGAAGAAGTTTATAATGATCCCTTTGAAGATGAAGAATCAAAATCTTTTTTAATGTACTTAAAAAGAATAGAGATGGATATATTTCAGATTGGGGCAACTAGATTAAAAAAATCAGTTATCCCTAGCGATAAGAAAGAAAAATCAGAATAGAAGGGAGGCTCTTTATGGGAATAAAAATACCTTTTTTTAGTAAAAAAAGTTCAAATAAATCTAATAAAAGTAGTAATAAAGGAAAAGTAAAACCTGTTAATGCCAAAGCAGCTTCAAAAGCTTCAAGACGAAGCAGTTCATCTAGTGGCAAAAGCAAAAATAGTTCTAAACCAATGCTCCAAGTGGCAGCAGAAAAATCTTTATCAAAAAAAAGAACTTCTTCAAAAAGCTCTTCTGGTAGACGTTCAGGAGCAAAGCCTAAAACTACAAGATCTGTTTCTACCCGTTCGAGAACAAATGCTAGAACTACAAAAGCCAGACGTTCAGGTGTTAAAAGAACTGCAAAAAGACCTTCTAATAGACACGCAAGATCAAACCAATTATCATACACTAATGCATCAATTACTAGCATCGATACAAGCTATGCAAATGTAAGACGTGCTAACTCAAACAATGCGGCAAATAATAGAAACTCCAGAAGATCAACTGGCGGGATTAATTTGCGTAGATTGGGAAAAGGAGCTTTACGTTTAGCTGCTGGTGTTTTAACACTTGGTGCTAATCGAAGGTCTAGTCAAAATAATAATCAATCAAACAATAGATCTGCAGGTAATTCAACTGGTGGAATTAGTTTGCGTAGATTAGGAAAAGGAGCTTTACGTTTAGCCGCTGGTGTTTTAACGCTTGGTACTAATCGAAGATCTAGTCAAAATAATAACCAATCAAACAATAGATCTGCAGGTAGTTCAACCGGTGGGAATAGAACACGTGGTATAACAAGTATTTTACCATATGCTGGAAAACTTTTTGGTGGTATTCTATCTAGTAATCGTTCTAATAA
Source organism: uncultured Erysipelotrichaceae bacterium (assembly GCA_902797415.1). Classification (GTDB taxonomy): domain Bacteria; phylum Bacillota_I; class Bacilli_A; order RF39; family UBA660; genus RUG11867. The sequence continues at coordinate 2,178 of CADBSQ010000071.1, forward strand.
TAATAGATCAACAAATAATAGTACAAGATCAACGGGAGCAACTTCCACTAGAGGGAAAAACATTTTATCTTCACTCAAAGACAGACTTATACCAACAACATATGCCGCAGAAGTTCCTAATAGCTCTGAAGCTTCTGATGCTTCAAAAATGACTTCTAGCGAAAAAAAGAGTCGTGAAGCTGCCCGTGAAGCTGCAATTTATAATAATGGTGGAAGAGATTTATATAATCGCTATATGGCAGGAGATCCAGATGCAATTGCAGAGGTTGATAATTATGCCGAATTAAAAACACATGACCCTAATCATGGTACATATACACTTGCAGACTTTGCAATAAACAGCTTAAACAGTAAGGATTCTACCGTTGCTTTAGTAGCTAAGATGGTTGCAAATGAAAAAGCAGGAAACTATCTTAAAAATCGAGAAACATATCAAAAAAATAATGACGAACTCGTTACTTTAAGTACAAGACTAGGTGAATTAGAAACCACTTTTAACGCAAATGGTGGAAGAGGTACAAGATCTCAGATAAATGAATATAACCGAGGTGTTGAAAGATATAACAGCTTAATAGAAGATCAAAAAACTCTTTCAAATAGTTTAAACTCATATGTGGGAAACTATCATGATTCTGGATTAGTTGATAATAGTTTATTTAAAGAAAACAATAAACCTATAGTTCAGGATAGAAAAGAAGTTACTAGACAAGAACGTTTAAACTATACTGATGCGGCACGTAAAAGACGTAACATGTTAGAAAGGAAAGGTTCCTTAGAAAACAAGAAAAAACTAACTAAAGAAGAAAAAGCTGAATTAGACCGCATTAATACGATTATTTTTTCTTCTCAAAACAGTAACAACGTTTATGGACCACCAGCTCCTAATACCAGTCCATATGTAAAATATTTAGAAGTTGAAAGGAATCCTAATTCTACCAATGAAGAGAAAAAGGCAGCTATTGAAAAACTAAATGAAGAAAGAGCAGGCCAAGCTCTATATACCAATGATGCACTTACTTATATAGCCAAAAAAGAAGGAATATGGGATAGTTATAATACTACAAATAACTCAAGTATGAATCCTTCTAAAAACACAAAGAAATCGAAAGTATCAACCTTTTTAACAGATACTGCCAGTACTATAGTTTCTTGTGCTAATCCTATACATATGCTTCCTGCAAAAATCGCTGGTACTATTTATGGTGCATGGAAAAACAGTAATGATTTTTATGGTGGCTTAGATAATAATACAGAGAGAAGGAATTATAAAGATACCATTAAACTTGCTGCCTTACAAACAGCAGCTAGTTTCTTGGAAGTGGGGGACAGTCTGCGTGATGGTTTTTTGTGGATTACTAGAGCTCAAACCGCATCATACGGATATGATAGTGCACTAACGTATGAAAAATTGTATCCTGAAACTGGTTATAAAGCTGACAGCACAAAGATATATAATGAAGTGGAAAAACAAATGGCAGAGATGGTTGTTAATACTGAGCCTTCTAAACGTATAACGAATTTAAATAGTTATCAAACAGCACTTGAAAAAGCTTATTTTCCTGGTGTTGCTTTAGCTATGGGAAACATGACTGGTGATGCCGCACCAAAGTTATTAATGAATGCCCATCCTGCTACAAGAGGATTAATATTTCTTTCTGGATATGGAAGAGGAGCTGAGATAGCATTAAGATCTGGTGCAACACCTAGTGATGCTGATATATATGGATTTGGTTCGGGTGCTTTGGAACAAGCTTTATGGAAGTTAGGTGCCAAAACAAGAGGTATTCAAGAAGGCTCTTATGCTTTAAAGGGCGGAAAGCTAATTAATCTAAATACCCTTACAGAAGAAGAGTTAGCAAGCTTTTCAGGTAAAAGCTCATTTGCTCTATCTAAAACTTATGCAACAGGCGGAAGGGTTTTATCTGACTCTTTAATGGGCGCTTCATATATCCCTGCTGACTCCCTTTTAGCTGCATTATCTTATAAAGGTGATGGCAAAGCATATACATATATTGACGAAAACGGACAGGAAATACAAATGTACGGAAGTTCAAGCTTTATTGAAAACTATTTAAATGCTTATGAACAATCAGGTGGTAATAAAGCATTATTAGAAAGTACTATATTAGCAGGTGGTTTATCAACAGCAGCAGAAATGGGTCCTCTTGCTAAGCAAATCAATGCTATGAGACGAGGCGAGTTACCATCTTTAAAAAATGCTTCTATAGAAGAACATTCAAATATACCTGGTATCAATACAAAGTACAATGGATTTTTAAATGAAAATATTGCTAAACTTGATTCAGAAACTCTAAACAAAGGTATAACTGATCCAGCAGAGCTTAAAAAAGGCTTGGCAAAATCACTAGAAGAATCTAATCAAGCAAAACTTGCTGAAGCTGTTAGAAAGGCAAATGAAGATGATGTTGTTGACTATGTTGCCGCTAATAACGCTACATTTAAAAATGCTTACATTATGAAAAATACACTAGCAGGATATATAAACAAATCTAAAAATGCATCAAACATAGATAAAAACTTTAATCTAGTAAAACAGGAATTAAACAAAAAGTCTATTAATTACTTACAACCAAAAGTACTTAAATCAGAACTTATTGAAATGCTTAAAAAAAGAAATCTAACTAAAGAAGCTGAAGCAGTTAAGAGAATGAATGCAAATGACATATCAGAATATTTTATAAAAAATAGTACTACCGCTGAAAACGAGCTTGCCCTATACAGGATTTTAGGAGAATGCATTGATAGGGGAATTGGAAAAACTTATATGGAAAGTTTAATCGAATCATCTATGCTTGCTAAAAATTTATCACCAGAAGAAATAGCTGCTATTTATAATAGAATGAAGACAACTAATGAATTGGTTAAAGTTATTAAAGATCAAATTGGTAGTGGTAAAAATAAAGTAAAAGAAAGTGATATAAAAGATGTTCTTCAAATAATCAATAGATATGTTAAAAATGGTGATAAAAACGGATTTAGAACAAATGTAAAATTAGAAAAAGATCATCTGTTTTTACTAAAAGAATGGGCAGATAATAATCAATTAAGGGGTGTTGTTGAAGAGGCTTTATCAGAAAAAAAGAAAAACGTTGCTAATTCAAAAGATGCTAGTGCAGCTTCTTATAAAGCAGTTAATAGACCTCCTAAAGTAGGTGGATACCAAAGAAGCACAAACTACAGAAGAGTAGATAGTATTTTTAATTCAAAAAATCAAGAACAAAGAGCCAAATTACAAGTTAAAAGCATTGGAACATCGAAGTATATTAGAGGAAATAAAAATGAACCTATTACTTTTAGAGGCAAAACAGAGGTTGCAGGGGATATTGGCAAAAATATAGTCAAAAATAATACTGAACTTAATATAAACAAAGTTAAAGGTGTAGATACTTTAATGAATAAATCTACAAATCCTGATAATTCACATTTAAGTAATAAATCTTTACAAAATGAAAATTCTATAAAAACAGATGACATTACTACTAAAAAAGTAAATATAGATAGACAATCAGCAGAAGAAGCAGTTGCTCTTACAGGAGCAGTAAATGTTGAAAACATGAATAGCTTTACTCTTGCTCAAAAGTTTGGTTTAAG
>CADBSQ010000072.1 GCA_902797415.1 uncultured Erysipelotrichaceae bacterium
ATTGAAGAAAACGACATAAACGATAATATGATCTATAATCTAGTATATGCTTCTACTATCTATGATAAAGATTACTCAATTATGGAATATTCTGATTTCCAGAATAAAATAAGTGATTTTAAAAGGTTTATACCCTTAAAAGAAACAATATATAAAAACCTAGAAAGTTACTCAAAAGAAAGATTTCCAACTTCTGTTTTAATAAAACTTTTGAATGAAAAAGAATATGAACTGATAAAAAAAATAAATAGCAGAATAACTGTATCAGATTATAACGATGAAGAAAAAAGACTATTAGATAGAATACTAGAAGAATATCCTTTTCAAAAGTATGGTTATCCTCAAATATTAAATAACTATATAACCCATTATTACAAACAAATAAAATATATGGATTTACATTCTATAGCTCATCTAATCAGAAGCTTAGCTTCAGAAAGTAGTAAATTGCTATACAATAAATCTTTTTTAAAAAATATTAATAATATAGTTATGTCAAATATATTTGATTTAGGCTTTTTAAAGAATTTTAAACCAGAGGATGAGGAATTACTTAAAGTACTAAATACTACCCAAATAAACGAATTTAATGTTTTTCTACTTGATAATAAATTATATTACTTATGTTCTTCATTCTCTAAAGATATAATTGAGAACATATTAAATAATATTGCTGATGATGAAAACACCTATAACTCTGTTAAATATTTATTTATAAACCATAAATGTGGGGATTTAGAAAACTACGATGCTATACTAGATGTATTTTTAGAAAAGGGCGATATTCTACCAATACTAAACATTGATCAAGGTAAATTTCCAAATAGTGTAAGAAAGAAAAAATATATAAATAAAATAATTCTAAACATTCAAAGACCTGAAATAGCTAATCAAATAAGAAATAATCCTGATATATTATATAATAATCCTGATTTATACATAGGAGCCTTAGATGCAGAAATTTTAACAGAGCTACCAACCTGGGATAAAATGTTTGACGAGAATAAATCATTAGAAGAAAAACTAAGGCATAATCTATTTAGAGAAAACACAAAAATAATTTTTAAAGGCTCTTTACCACAAAATAAAAACATAATTTATGATATAGCTTTTGAAACAAAAAAATATGATTTACTTTTCTCTGTAAGGTTATCTATACTGATGAATAATTATGAAAATGAAGTCATAAATGTATTAGAAACAAATGATGATTTCGCATTAGATTTCTTAAAATACTCTGAAGAACTAAGATATTTAAACAATAACCAAAAAAATAAAATCATTAATACTTTATTAGAAAGAAAAGACATAAGTACATATTTTGTTTTAGATTATATAAGTAATAGATTAGACTTTGACGATTTAATAAATGAACACTTTTATAACAAAATAAAACCTTTTATAAAAGATTTTAATGGTTATGATCTAGAAAAACTAGATTTAATAGTTAAAACATGTGGCTACAAAGTTATTAAACATTTAAATAATGAAAATATAAGAGCAGTATTATCTTTTTCTAAAGAAGAGATAAATAGATTAAATAGTTTAATATGTGTTGATGAGTTTACACTTGCAGATGCGGAAGGACTATTTGATTCGATTAAGCAATATGAACTTACTGTTAATCATCCTGAAATAATGGATGTAACATCACTAATTTTAAAATCAATTGAATTAAATAATGACTCATATAGAGACTACTTAAATGATATAGCAAATTATCTAGACAAGAGTTTTATTAAACACCTAGAAGAAGAATATTTAATCCCCGAAGAATTTAAAACCGATTATATAAGATTATTAAATTTCGTAGTCAATAAAGTCAAAGTTAATAAAAATAACCCTGAAAAACATATAAAGTATGAACATCTACTTAGAATAATATGTGATCACTATATTGACAAACAAAGAATAGAGTTTAGAAAATACCATAATATGTATGAAGAAACTGCTGTTCCTTATGAAATAGAACAAAAAAGCTTAAACAATTTTCTAGTTGATTTGGTAATTCAAAAAAATATACCTAGTTTTATTTTAGATTCTTTATATAATTCTAATCCTAACATTGATAAAAGTCTTGTAATGGATGTAATAAACTATTTAAAAAGTGCTGATACAAATTTATATCATGATAAAAAAACAGTACAAGCTAATATTAAAAACGTTAAAAAGTTAATTCAAAATATTATCAGTCATTCTTATTATGATGTTATAAATGATGGTGATGTACTAATTGAAGTAAACAAAGCAATGAAAGCCAAAGAGATAAAAGCAGTATACCATATACCATATACAAACAAAGAAGAAATAAGTATGCAACTTTTAATGGATTTAAGGTTAGATATTATCAAAGAAAAAGTTTTAAATAATGATGAATTATACCTTTCTTTAAAGAGCGTTATGGAAAGAGTTAAACCACAATTTATACCAAGCTTTTTAGTAGATTGTATAAATAATTCAAATACTGACTTAGAGTTTAACTCCAATAGTACGTCTGCACTTATTAACTATTATTATGAAATTTATGATAGAATTAAAAATGTAGATGAATCTATTCCAACTATAGTAACACTTTTAAAGAATGCAAAAGTATATACCTCTTTACCTAAAGAATATAGTCTTTTATTAACGTCTGATGAAGCAAAAACAATTTCGGCAAATAATCCACCTATGGCATCCCATAAAAAAACTAAAGGCAACCAAAGACTTAAAGAGTCGGTTTCTTATACCATAGATTGTTTTAAAAGAATGGAAGTAACTATTCCTTCTTTTAATCAAATTATAGAAGTCAATGGCAAGAAAATTAGATGCGTTGTTGGTAATTTTACTCATCCATCAAACCTTACTCATGGTGAGACAACAGGTTCTTGTATGAGACTTGGTGGAGTAGGTGAGTCTTTATATGATTTTGCTTTAACAAATATTAATGGTTTTCATATTCGTTTTGAAGATCCAACTACAGGAGAACTTATTTCAAGAGCAACTGGTTTTAGAAACGGGAACTTCGTAGGAATAAATGGACTTAGACATAGTAAAAGCACCTATTACACTGATGAGGATTTAGTAGAAAGTATGCGCATTATAAGTAATCTTATTATCGAAAAGAGTAAAGATAGTTCCGTGCCAATAGATAATGTAATTATTCATAAAGATTATGCTATGAAAAATGTGCCAGATAAACGAGTATATTTGGGAGTGGAATCTCTTAAAGAGGGATTTGATTATCTTTATTTAGATTTAATAAACTATGAGATTCTTTTAGCATCGAGCAATAAAGATAATTCATTAGTTCCAATCAACTTTGATAAATCTAATATACCTGTATATAAACCCGCTAGAGAAAAAGTTTTAACAAATGAAAACGAAAGATTTATAGACATAATAAATCGTGTTCATGCAGTTAATACCTACCTAGAAAGCAATTCTATATTAGATGTAGAACCACTTACATTAGATGAAAATATAATTTATGGTATGGCTAATATGGACTGGTTTGTTTATGTAGATGAAAAATTAAATGTTGCGAGTGAACTAATAGATATTGATGAACGCGCTAAAATAGAGATGAATGCAGCACTAAATTATATTAAGAAACACATCTTAAATAAAACTAAAGAAGGAGGAATAAATGTTAAAACAAGGAAAAGTAGTTGAGTTTGATAATTATATTGGATATATAACAGATGATGAAAATGAATATATGTTCTTAGATTTTGATTTATCAGAACCGATTAATATTGGTGATATAGTTAATTTTAAAGCAGAAAAAATAGGTGAAGTATATAGAGCATTCTTTATAGAAAAAAGCAAGGATCTGGTAAAAACCAGTAGCATCAGTTAATAAAGTTAGAAAGAAGGTATATTATGAAAAAGATTTTAAAAAACATATTATTAGTTTTAATTTGCTTTATGATCATAGGTTGTAAAAAACAAAACGTTAACGAATGGACAATTAATAAAAGTATTGGTTCTTTAAATTTAAAAGCTGATTACATTAAACCATATAGTGATGCAATGAAAGACAAGGATTATAACTATGAATTAGTGGGATTATTAGGAGAACAAGTAGTATCAGGTACTAACTATATGTACTTAGTATACGACTCTGATAATAATAGTTACAAGGTCATAACAGTATATAAAAATTTAGAAAATAAATCTAGCATTCTTTATACAAATGATTTTGATGTTACTAAATATGTTAATGAATCTAAGGAAGCAAACACACAAAATATATCTGGTGGATGGATAACAAATATCTTTGGGAAAAATAAACTAAATAAAAAAGAAATAGATCTATTTAATAAGTCAACAGAAAAAATAGTGGGTGTAAGTTATATTCCAATAAGTGTCCTAGCGACTGAGGAAAAATCGGGAACAAACTATGCTTATCTTTGCTATGGTAAGACTCAAGATAAAATTGGTACAACAAATATATATCTTCTAACAGTATATGAAGATGAGCATCATACTAAAGAAGTGGTATCTATTTGCTATATTGATTTAAGTAAGTTTGCTAAATAAGTAGTTGTAAAACTACTTTTTATACTACACAAATGAAAAACATTCCTTTGAAAAAGTTGCTATTTGCACTAAATATTCCTTTGAAAAAGTTTAAATAAGTGGCAATTTATGAAAACGTTATCACGGATATATTTGTAAAGCTTAATAAAAAATTGTATTATTTTGAGCATAACTCAACTTTAGAAATAGATTTTTTTATAAAATATAATAAACAAATAACAGCCGTTGAAAGTAAAAAGACTTTGGAAGAAATGACAATATAACAAGTATTCCACTTTACATGGCAATATTTTTATAAATCTAAATAGAACTGAAATTCAGTTTTTTTATGATACAGACTTAACCCATCAAAAAAACACAATAGATTTTTGTGTTTTATTTTTCTTTCATATAATTTAATATTTCTGTACTGGTAATAACTTCTAAACGTTCACTATCAAAATTTTTTACGAGATTTTTAATTTCCTTACAAAAATCATCTCTAACCGATGTGCCCGCATTTAAATTATACTTTAAATTACAAGTAAAGTATTCATCCTCAAGTTTACCAGAGAAAATTAAGTTTGAATCATCTAATCTAACATTATAGGTGTATTTAATTTTATCACTTTTATAATCATATGTAGCAGAAAGTTCTGCTTCTGCACCATCATCATATTCAAAATAATCTTCTGTTAATTCATATGACCTTGGATTAAAAGATAAATGTTTGTAGGTAGCGTCTTCTCCTTTAGAAGTAGAAATTTTATAGCTTTTATAAGTTTTACCATCAAAGTCTTTTCCGTATAGCAAATTGTCACTATCTTTATCCAGAGTAAACCCACTAAATTCTATTGCTTTAATTACTTTTTTTCTTTTGTTTTCATTTGTATTTGATAATATATGCATTATTCCAAATATAAGAAAAGCAATAACTAAAACAATTACGAAAAATATAATATATTTTTTTAACTCTTGCACGAATTCGATGAACATTTTTTCCTCCTTTATTAGTTTCCTGTGAAGCTAAAATGCATGTAATCTTGATAACTTCCTGGCCAGTCTCCTGCCCATTTCCATCCTTTTGCTTTAAAGGCTTGAACAAGTACTCCATCTTTTGGAATTGAAAATTCACTTCTAGATGGGTCCCAGAATTTTCCTTCGATAACCTTCGATCCTCTGTGTGAATAGTTTTCATTAGGATTTATATCAATGGCAATACCGTAAGAGTGATGTGATAATTGGCCGCTTCCCTTACCATTATTCATTGATCTAAATTGGTAACAACTAGCACTATATATTTTAAAGCCGCTATCCTGTGCTATCTTAAATACTTCTTGAACATCTCTTGCTAAAGATTTATGTATAATAAGCTCACCAGTCGTCTTAGTTCCGTCTTTTTTTGTTAATGGTACTTGAATTTTAGTTAAGTACATTTGCATAGCAAGAGGTGTACTAGG
>CADBSQ010000073.1 GCA_902797415.1 uncultured Erysipelotrichaceae bacterium
AAGACTTAAATATAGATACTTAGATTTAAGAAATAAAGAGGTTCATGACAATATTATTTTTAGAAGTAAAGTAATAGACTTTTTAAGAAGTAAAATGAAAGAATTAAACTTTACTGAAATACAAACACCAATACTAACTGCATCGAGTCCAGAAGGAGCTCGTGAATTTATTGTTCCAGCAAGAAAAGAAAAGGGTAAATTCTATGTTTTACCACAAGCTCCTCAAATATTTAAACAACTTTTAATGGTTGGTGGAATTGACAAGTATTTCCAAATTGCCCCTTGTTTTAGAGACGAAGATGCAAGAAGCGATAGACTTTATGGAGAGTTTTATCAATTAGACTTTGAAATGGCTTTCGCTGAAGAAGAAGACGTTTTAAAAATAGGTGAAGAAATTCTTTATGACTTATTTACAAAATTCTCTGATAAAGAGGTTAGTCCTAAACCATTTAGAAGAATTCCTTATAAAGAGGCAATGCTTAAATATGGATCAGATAAACCAGATTTAAGAAATCCACTAGAAATAGTTGATATATCTTCTATCTTTAAAGAAAGTGAATTTAAACCATTTAGAGGAAATGTAGTTAGATCAATAACTTGCAAAGGTATTGCTAAAAACTCAAATTCTTGGTTTAATGAGGTAGTTGACTTTGCAAAATCAATCGGTATGCCTGGTATTGGTTATCTTTCATACTTAGATGATGGTTCATTTAAAGGCCCAATCGATAAATTCTTAACAGAAGAAGATAGAGAAAACTTAATTAAAGACGCATCTTTAGAAAAAGGTGATGTAGTATTCTTTATTGCCAACAAAAAAGAAAGACATGCTGCTAATTTCGCAGGTCAAATAAGAATTCATTTAGGTGAAAAATTAGAACTAATTGATAAAAACAAATTTGAGTTTTGTATCGTAAATGATATGCCTTTCTTTGAATACAATGAAGAAACAAAAAAATATGAATTCGGACATAATCCATTTAGTATGCCACAAGGCGGATTAGATGCTTTAAATGGTGATTTAGATGAAATCCTAGCATATCAATATGACTTTGTATGTAATGGTGTAGAAATATCTAGTGGTGCTGTTAGAAACCATGATATAAACATCATGAAAAAGGCATTTGAGCTTGCTGGTTACGATGAAGATGTTGTTAAAAACAAATTTGGTGCCTTATATACTGCATTTCAGTATGGTACGCCACCACATGCAGGTATGGCCCCTGGAATTGATAGAATCTTAATGCTTCTTCGTGATGAAGATAGAATTAGGGAACTTGTTGCTTTCCCAATGACAAGCGGAGGGGAAGACTTAATGATGCAAAGTCCAAACACCGTAACAGAACTCCAACTTAGAGAAGCACATATTAAAATTAGATAACACTAATCCACTATTAATCTAGTGGTTTTTTGTTTTAACTTTTGATATAATTAACAAAAGAAAGGTAAAGTTATGAATCAAGATTATACTAGTAAATATATACATTATTTAACTCAAGCAATTGATAAATCACTTGTCGAATATAAAGATACAGAGGATGTAGAAACATTTAAAGAACTTAAAAAGGAAATGACATATATAAATAATATATTTGAAAAAGAACAATCTTTAGCAAATATTAACAAGAAAAGATTCAATGCTTTTATACAAAAACTCAACATCTTATTTGAAAAGTATTATATATCCACATTTGATGTATATGGAAATGCTTTAAAACTATGTTATGAGAATGATATACATAGAAAATATGTTAAAAACTTGAGAAGTAAAAATTTAAAAAAAAGGAGCGAAAAATAAGTTTACTTTTTTATTATGATAAAAATACTCCTTCTTAAAAATTTACATTTATTTTGATTTATGATAGAATTATCATAATAATAATGATAGGATGTGAGAGTATGGAAGAAAAAGAGTTTGACTTGAAAAACATTAAGATTTTGGACGAAGATGGTAAAGAAGGAACGTATGAAATAGTAGGATATGTTAATATTGACGAGGGTGATTTTTTAGCTTATACTGATAATAAAAAAAATGAGCATGGTAAAATTAATTTTTATGTTAACTCTATTGTTCAAGACGAAAACGGTTCAACTATTCTAGATGAAGCAACAGATAAAGAAACAGCAAAAGTTTTGGAAAAGTTAAAGGAGAAAATATAGATTATGTATAGAAAATATAATAGAAGTAATTATTATTTAAAAGTTACTGATAAAGTTGCATATAAAGGTGAGCATAATGGGTTAAACGCCGCATTAAGTGCAATTCAAGACATATATTCTCGTAAATATAATGTTAGTGATTATGGAAGTGTAATTGGAGAAAAATTAAGAGAGGATAGTGGTATTAAAAACAAAAATATTCCAAGAATTATAAAGAGAAAAACGAAGAGATTTAAAAAAATTAGATCTTCTTTTGATAAAAATTTGGGTGGAGCAATTATTTGTACAGAAAAAATTCAGAAAATAGATTCAACCATTTTGATGTTAAGAGCAATTTCAAAATTAAAATATACTGACAATAAAGAAACTGAAAAAGTTGTAAACATAGCTTCAGGATTGATATCAAAACTTTCTTCTTACCGAGTAAAACTCGAAAAGAAAACAATGAAATATTTAGAAGAAGTTGATAAAAGGCGAAGACAATTAGAAGGATTTGAGGTAGGTAAAGTTGGAAAATTAAATCGTGATGAATGGTCTTTTGTTCTTAGCGTTCTTCAATCTGCAAAAGATGTTTTAAATGTATCAAGGGGTAATGATTTATCCGAAAAGATAGAAAAGAAAAATGAGGAAATATCAGAAAATTATGATAGAAAAATAGAAGAAACGAAAGAAGAAGTTAGTAAAATATTTGAACAAATCTCAACTATTGAAATGCAATTAACGGATATCAAAGATAGTGATTTAAAAGAGAGTGTAGAAAATGAAATCACTACTATAAGAAGAGTGGTAAAACCAAGTATAGTAACTGTCTCAGAAGAAAATTTAAAGAAACTCAAAGAAAGTAAGACCCTTGAAGAAGACTCTAAATTATTTATCGAGGAAGTTGAACAAAGTCCTTACATCGGTATGAGTAATAAACGTGAAAGAATGATATTAAGAAAACTCGAAGAATTAGAAAACCACCTTAGACATTTATTAGGGGTTTCAATAGATAAAGGAAATGAACTTAGCCTTGAACAAAATGAAATACAAAAAGATTTAAACACGTCTGAAAAGGCATTAGATAATTATCAAACGACAATAACAGAACAAGAAAATAAAGAAAGAATCCCCGAAATAACAAGCAGAAATAATGCGAAAATTGAAGAACAAATCACAAAGCTTGATAGTGAGTTAAGTAAACTTATATCTTTACATGGCCAAACATACGAACTTGGTCACGAAGTAAGATATGGTGAACCAAGAGCGATTCAAGGTAAATATGATTATTCAGACAAAATAAAAGAATTAAGAGATGAAATAAACGAACTAAGAAAAAAACAAGAAGAAAACGAAATGTATAAAGATAATGTGCAAAGAAAAAATGTACAAATTTCTGATGAGTATTTAAATCTCAAGGAAAAATTACAAAGCCAAAGCTCACTTAGAAAATCTATACTAAAAAGAAAAGGAAAAATCTTATAATGAACGAAAAACAAGAATTATTTACTAAATATATGGATGAATTTAAAAAGTTGGATCCTATAAATAAAACAAATGAATTATTGGATAAATTAAAAGCTATATTTGCATATATTAGTGTTTATGCTAGCGATAATAATATTGAGTATTTACCTATAAAAAGCGTGGAATTAACTGATCTTAAAGACGATCCTACTATTGATGATTACATAGAGGTCGCAATGGTTTATGCTCAAAATATAGAAGAATTATTAGGATTAATTATTGATTACTTAAAAGAAAGTTAGGATAACAGTTTAGAATGATAACAAAAAATTTTTGTTAATGGTCTTTTTTTTTGAGAAAAAATAAATATACCCAGAATAATAAAAAGTAGGAGGGAATGTTTATGAAAAATGAAATTATATTTTTTGAAAATCAAAATATTAAATTGGAGGTGAATGTTAAAGATGAAACTGTTTGGTTAACTTTAAATCAAATAGCAGAACTTTTTGATAGAGATAAATCTGTTATTTCAAGACATATAAAAAATGCACTTCAAGATGAACTGGATAATTCAGTTGTTGCAAATTTTGCAACAACTGCCAAAGATGGTAAAACATATAGTGTATCTTATTACAATCTTGATATGATTATCAGTGTTGGTTATAGAGTTAAATCTAAAAATGGTATTATTTTTAGAAAGTGGGTAACCAAGGTTTTAAAGGAACATCTAATAAAAGGTTATACAGTTAATCAAAAGAGACTAGAATACCTTGAAAAAACTGTAAAACTTGTTGATATTGCAGGAAGAATTGGCACTGACTTAAATGGTGAAGACGCTAAAGAAATTATTAGTATAATAAATAATTATTCCAAAGGATTAAACTTATTAGACGATTATGATCATGGAAAAATAAATAAACCAAAAGGAAATAAATCTAATAAAAAAATTACATACGAAGAATGTTTAGATGTAATTAGATCATTAAAATTTAATGATAAAAATGATTTATTTGGTCTAGAAAGATCTGGCGGATTAAAGTCAATTATTAATGATTTATATCAAACCTTTGATGGAAAAGAATTATACTATTCAACCGAAGAAAAAGCAGCAAACCTTTTATATTTAATAACCAAAAATCATGTATTTATTGATGGTAATAAAAGGATTGCTGCAACATTATTTCTATACTTTTTAAATTATAACAATATATTATATAAAGATAACAATCAAATAATTGATAATAACACTCTTGTTGCCATAACTTTATTAATTGCAGAGTCTAATCCGAAAGAAAAAAGTGTTCTAGTTGATTTAGTAATGAATTTCTTAACAATATAATGGTTAATGTTTTTCATTTTCTTTTTAATATGATTATCTAAGTTTTGTCAAATAGAAAAAAATGTGATAATATATACACGACAAAAAGAATTG
>CADBSQ010000074.1 GCA_902797415.1 uncultured Erysipelotrichaceae bacterium
CCTCTTTGAGCACAAATGGTAATTAGTTCTTCCTTTGTTTTTCCATGATTTTCTTGTTTTATTTTATTTACTTGGTCTAAAACATGACTATAATACCATTTATTAAATTGAGAAGAATAATATAAATTTAAACATAATAATATAAGATTTGCTATAGAACCTAAAAACATGTTAACTATAAAAGATATCGCTATAAGTCCAAAGCCAACAAGCCACATTTTTCTATAAAATGCATATAAAGATCCAAAAAAGAAAGCTGGTACTGAAAAATTAGCTGTTTTTAAGTTGCCAGCATTAGAACCAATATATGCATTGATTAAATCATTATCAAAATCAAATGTATTGTCTGCACTAGGAATTGCATTTAAGTTGCTTTGTAAAGAAGGCTGATTATTTGTTATCCTATGACCACACACCCTACAAAAGTTTTCACCTGGATATACATTAGAACCACAATTAGAACAATTATTCATACTTACCTCCTCTATTATTAATTATTTTAACATATTTTTTGCATAAAGTCCTTATTTTTATAGTTTAAATTTTTTAATAGTTACAATAACTAATAAAGAGTTAGATTATAGACTGATAAATGAGCAATTTATAATATTATTCAAACTAACCTTAAATATATGTTTAAACATTTCTATTTGTTTTATTTCAAAAATGAAATAATTAATTAAAATAATAGCAATAAACAAAACTATTAAGTTCATTATAATGTTTTCTAAAATAAAGAATTTATAAATATCGCTTGTTTTCACTCCCAAAAGTTTATAATTCTTTATTTTCTTAGAATTATTGTATAAATTAGATTTAATAATAAAATAGTTTATAACTAAAGAAGTAAATAACATATACAAAAGTGTTTTGGTGGCTTTGTTTAGTCCTTTTCTTTGCTTTCTTTTGATATGTTTATTCATGATATTATAATCATCAATGTAAGTTAGTTTAAGTTTTTTAAGTTTATTAATTGTTTGAGATTTATTTTTTGTATAAACTGAGTATTCTTTTGTGTTGTAATACTTTTTTTCAAAGGTGCTTTTGTTTACAAAGATGTAATCGTAGTTTTCTTTGTAAGTTCCAACTATATTAGAGCTTTGAAAAACATTATGTTCATTTACTAATAGTTCTCCATCATATATTGGTTTTCTACCACTAATTATAGTTATATAGTCTTTATATTTATCGTAGTTTTGATATAGATTATTTACGGTTAAAACCCTATTAAAATCATTGTTATTAAAGTATATACTTGGACTTTTATAGGCTACTATTTTTTCTATTTTAAAAGGTATATTGTTTATAATAATTGTTGTGTTTTTCATGTCTTTATTAATACCACTCATCTTAAGTAAGGGTTTAATTTTTTTATCGTTAAATAATAATTCAATTAAGGATTTATCAATCCATACATGGGACGTTTTAACTTCTTTATGCTTTTTGATAACGGATTTAAAACTAATAAGGGGTTTATTTATTTTATAATAATCATTTCTTTTTATATAAACTTTTTTTAGTGAACTTCCTTTTATAAAGTAAGAAGAGTTTATACTTTTTAAAGAAGAAGTATCCTTCGTTATCACCCTGATATAGTTTTTATCATATATGTTTTTTATTTGATATGCTTTCTTTGCTTCTAACATGCATAATGATAAGTATAAAATTGATGTTGATATGAAAAGACTAATTAAAAATCTTTTTTTTATAGAATTATTTTTTAAAGACTTTAAAACTTCAATAATCAATTCACTAATTTTATAAATAGATGAATACTTTATATCATTTAAAGAATTGTCTAAATAGTCTGTGTTTATTTTATTATGTATAAATTTGTTTTCTTTATTGTTTTTTATATCTTTATAGATTGTACCATTTTTTATATATATGATTCTTTTTGAGTAAGCTTTAGCCTCTTTCATGTTGTGAGTTATGAAGATGATTAATTTTTCATTAGAAAGACTTTTTAATACGTCTAAAACTAATTTAGCATTCCTTTCGTCTAGCGAACTTGTTACCTCATCAGCGATAATGACTTTAGGATTTTTTACTAGTGCTCTTGCTAATTCTACTCTTTTTTGTTCACCACCTGATAGATTTTTACACTGCTTATCTTTTAAATCATCTAGTTTTAGTGCTTTTAATATGTAATTGATTTTTTCTATTCGTTCGTATTTTTCTTTTAAGTTTATCATTCTTAGTGGCAATTCAATATTTTCATAAACAGTTTTGTCTAAGTTAAGATTGTTCCCTTGTAGTATGATTCCTATGTCAAGTGCTCTTAATTTGTTCCTATTTCGTTTATTAAGTTTTTTTCCAAAGAAAAATATTTTCCCTTTCGAAGGTTTTTCTATGCCAGAAATAAGTTTTATTAATGTGCTTTTACCTGAACCAGAATCACCCATTATACTTATAAAGGATCTACTGGGAAATGTTAAGTTTATATTTTTAAGAACTATTTTTTTATGATGTAATCTATACCACTTACTTACTTTTTTAATTTCTATCACTATGTACCCCCTTTTTGGATATTTTTTTAATAATAAGCATTATCATTATGTATGAAATAAATACACTAATTTTAGATAAATTAAATCTTAACAGAATAAATAGAGTAACAATATTTTCTAATATAAAAAACTCTATAAATATTACTTCCTCCATTTCTTTATCACTAACATCTAATCTTTTTAAAACCATATAAAAGTTTTTATTGGAACTTAAAATTATTTTTAATATAAAATAACCAAATAAATATATAATAAAAATAATACTTAAAACAAAAACATTTTTTAATAAAGAAATAATACTTATAATATCTTTTATATCGCTGTGCAACGAATCTTTTATTACAAATACATTATATCCATTATTAATAAGTTTATTCTTTATTTTATTAATATTATTTGAATTCTTAACATAAATACTCTTTTGATATGAATTATTAGTATTTAAGGAGTCTTTATCTAGTGTAATTACATTAGAGCTAATTAGTGCTTTAGTTATATCTTTTTCATAGTAAGGAGTTTTAATTATGACATTAGTTTCTTCTTTTGGAAAGTTATTAAATTTAACTTTATAAGTGGTCATTAATCTATTATTTAGGTAAATATCGCTGTACTTGATTATTACGTAAGGCTTTAATTCTTTCAAAACTAAATTAGAAAGAAGTATGTAATTATCCTTACCTTTTTTTATTGAGTCTATTTTAATTTTTTTAGTATAATTTTCATATTGTAAGTATACTCTTTTGTTGTGTAAATGTTTATACTTTTTATATTGTTTATCATCTAAGTATAGATAATTTTTTTTTGTTTTATTGTTATCTATTTTTAATATAAGTTTTTTATTATTTGTTTTTATAGTTATTTTTTCATCTAATAGCAAGTCATCTTTTATAGTAATGTTTTTGTCTAGACCATATATTTTTTTATAGTCTGATTTATTAAATGAGGTTTTATTTTTTTTATTAATGATAATTCTATCTAATGAATAGTCACTTAAGTATATATTGTAGTAGCTTTGAAAGTAGTTTATATCTTTTTTATAAAGATTAATCATATATGTACTAGTTACTATTAAGAATAAATATATTAGACAAATGAACAATGAATAGTTTTTGTAGCTTTTAATTCTTTTAATAGATATAATTATTTTTTCTTTAAGCTTAAATTTATATTTATAGTTTAGATTACTTTTTTGAATAATGGGTTTTATTGTTTCTGTTTTAATAGATTCATTTTTAATAGTAATTATTTTGTTAACGTATGGTTTTAAATGATTTGGTTTATGTGATGTGATAACAACTATTCTTTTTTTAGTTTCTTTTTTTAATAGATTGTAAACTCTTTTTGTATTGTTTTTGTCTAAAAAAGCAGTTGGTTCATCAGCGACAAGAATTAAACTTGGTTTTAAAAGCGCCCTGGCAATTGATACCCTTTGTTTTTCTCCACCAGATAGTTTATAAACTTTTGTATGCTTTAGATGTAGGATGTTTAATTCTTTCAGAGTTTTATCTATTTTCTTGTCTTTTATACCTAGTATATCTAAATATATTTTTATATTCTCATAAACGCTTAATTTTTCTATTAGTGATAAGTCTTGGTATATATGAGATATACATTCTTTTCGGTATTTAAACAGATCTATTACTTTTGTGTTATCAATATAAATATTTCCTTCATTAGGAATTACAAGTCCACTTATTATATTTAAAAGAGTAGTTTTACCACTTCCACTTTGGCCTTTAATTAAAACCATTTCTCCAACGTTTAATTCAAAGTTTATCTTATATAATATACTTTTAATTTTGTTGTTATTTTTATAATATTTAGATATATTTTTAAATGTTATTTTTTTCAAATAAACCTCCTCTTGATTAGGTAAAATAACACATAAATTATTAAAAATCAAATCATTAAAAATGATCACAAAATACTAATTTTTGTAATCAAAAAAAAAGAAAAAAACTTTCTTAACTTAAGTAAATTATGATAGTTTTTTTCTAAAAAAAGTTTTTATACTTTTAAAAGTTCATTTTCTTTTTCTTTAATTTTTTCATCTACTGTTTTGTTGAATTTATTTATTAGTTCTTGTATGTCTTCTAAAAGAGCTTTTTCTTCATCTTCTCTTAGTTCGCCTTTTTTAATTTCGTTATTAACGTTTTGTCTTACGTTTCTTAAAGCGATTTTTGCCTCTTCACCAATTTTTTTTGCTTCCTTAACATATTCTCTCCTTTTGTCTTCTGTAAGCTCTGGAAGCGTTAAAATAATCACTTCTCCATTGTTGGTAGGTGTCAATCCTAAATTTGCTTCCATGATAGATTTTTCAATATTTTTAAGCAACGTTTTATCAAAAGGTCTAATAAATAATTCACGAGCTTCAGGGACAGTTATATTAGCAACATCCTTTATGTTTAAATTGCTTCCATAAGCATCTACCATAATGTTATTTAACATATTAGGATTAGCCCTTCCTGCTCTTATTTGAGAAAGTCTCCTATCTAAGACTTCAATCGCGTCCATCATTTTAAGTTCTGCTTCATTAGTATAATCCATATTAACCTCTTTTCATTAATTTAATTATAATTTTTATATGATTCATAGTCAAGGCTGCATATCTACTTTTTTAGAATTTATTGCAAATTTTGATATGTTGCCTGTATAAGAATTTACAAAGTAATCCCTCTGTTCTTCATAAAACAGATCATCATTTAGAGGATCTCTATCTGGTTTTAAAACAAGAGCGACTGCATAGTAAATATCTAGACCATTCTTTTCCCATAATTTTTGTAATGCTTCTCTTTTATCAATCTGAGCGGTATGATCACGCATTTCTTTAAGTTCTCTAGCTGGTGTAAAAGAAAAACCTACTGTTTCAAATAAACATTCTCTTAATTCGTCAAATCTAATCGTTGATAGTTCTTCAGCGATTGAAGCACTATTGGTTTTTCTGTTTCTAGCACTTAATAATGGAATTTCATGTTCTGAAGTCATTAGTCTTTGTTTTAACCCTTGTTCAGACACATGATTAAAACCGTCTAATGCATAAATTGACTTTAATATTTCATCAACTAAACTATCAAGTCTTTTATTGATAAATACATTTAGATATTCTTCATCATTTAATAATTCATAAATTTTATCTCTAACCATTAATGGAGAAACTGTAAGTGCAAGATTACCACCTATATTTTTTTTAACAAGATCGTCATATATTTCAAAGATTTCTTCTAAAAGATTTATACTTTCTTCTCTATAATTTTTGTAATCAAAGTATTTAATAGATTCTCCAAACTCCCCTAAATTATCTAAATTAATCATTTTCCATAACCTCCCATATTTGTTTCTTTATTTTATATGCTACACCTCTCTTTGTCAACAAGAATCAAACCTCTTTAATAATATTTATAATTTCACTAAGAATTAACATAAATATTATTAGTTTATAGTAATTATTAAATATATAATTAATTCTATCAAATGTTTTATTCTCTTTTTTTATTATATCTTTAATATTTAAGTACAAAAAGTAAATAAAGATTAACAACAGTGGTATACTAAGTATATTGTATTTAATCGCATTTATAAAATGAAAACCTTTGATTTCATTAAACGCTCTTGTTAAACCACATGCAGGACAAGGTAAATGAGTAATTTTTTTAAATATACAAGGTACTTTATAGTATGCACATATACTTAAAATACTTAAAATAAAAAAAATAAATGTGTTAAATTTACTTTTTTTAGTCACTTAGTTCAACTCCGTTGGCATCAACGTTTATTTCTCCGCCTAGTATCAGTATACCTTCAATTAGCCCCCAAATGGCACTGATTGGTGATAGGAGAAAACATGATAATACGGATATTAGAAGTTGTGCAAGTCCTTTGCTATTATACCCTAGGTAGAAGTTGTGTACTCCAAGGGATCCAAAAAATATACCAAATAATCCAGCTGCTATTTTAGATTTTTGACCTGGGTTATATGTGGTTGTACTTTTTGTTTCTCCAGTTTTAGCACCACACTTACTACAAAAAGATGCTCCGTCTTCTAATTTGTTTCCACAAGATGAACAAAATTTTGCCATTATTACCACTCCATTTCACTTTTATTATAACTAGTTAAAAATACTTTGTCAAATATCTTATTTTATTATGTATGGATTTTCAGCACTTCCATTCCCTCCTGTAATTGATACATCACTTTTAAGATAAACTGATGGATTTGCACTAACATACCTCAAATTATTATCAACAGTTCCATCATAGGCCAGTGTGTTCATGCAGTCTGTACCGTTTGGGGCTTCCAGAGTTATTACATTTGTTGTATTGGTTGGTTTTCCTGCTACTAAATTCATTATTTGTATTTGATACCGACGCAGACTACATTAGTATACAAAAAAAAATTTAGACTAGTCTAAATTTTATGCTCTACCGCAGTAAGATGAATCTTCTGTTGAAACAGTAATCTTCTCTCCTGGTTCAATAAAGATAGGTACTTTTATAACAAGACCATTTTCAAGAGTTGCATCTTTCATTGCTCCACTCGTTGTATTACCCTTTACTGCAGGTTCAGATTCACTTACAATATAGTCAATTTTTTCAGGAAGTGATATACCTATTATTTCGTTTTCATAAGAATTAATTTGAATATCTAATCCCTCTTTTAAATATTTGACATCTTTTCCTAAGGTTTTTTCGTCTACTTCGAATTGCTCAAAGGTTTCATTATTCATAAAGTAATAGTTTGTACCATCAGTGTATAAATATTGACAATTTTGTTTATCTACATGAGCTTTTTCTATTTTTATATTAGTATTAAAAGTTTCTACAACAATACTACCTGTCCTTAAATTTTTAAGTTTAATTTTTATAAATGGAGAACCCTTACCTGGTTTAACATGTTGAAATTCAACAATTTGGCATAACTTACCATCAATGATAACAGTCATTCCATTTTTTATATCATTAATATTGATCATCATAATAGATTACCTCTAGTACTTTGTAACTTCTTTGTGTAAAGTCACTTTTTTACATCTAGGACAATATTTTTTAATCTCTAGTTTATCAGTAGTATTTTTTTTATTTTTTTCAGTAGGACGACGAAATTCTTTACAAACAGTACATCTTAAACCGATGTTATCTCTGTTTTCACCTTTTCCTTTTGCCATAATATAATTCCCTCCTTTTTAGCTACCTTATTATAACAAATATTTATGAATTTTCAAATAAGAAACTTGATATTTTTTTATTTAGGTATAAATTTATTGCATATTTTACGGATTTATCACCTTTTGTTATACCAATATTGGGACTAATTATAATTATAGAATACTTAGGATCATCACTTGGTGCGTACATAACAAAAGCTGTAGAAATTGTTTTAGTGTCTACCCTATTATCATTATCTGTATCAATAAATGTTTCACTAGTTCCTGTTTTACCGGCTGCGTTTATTTTTTTATCAGTATAACCTTTACCTGTACCATAACTGATCACACCTTCAAATCCTTTTTTTATTCTACTTATATATTCTTGATCTAGATCAACTTTATTAATTAGTTTTTTCTTATTGATTTTTACAATATTTTCGTTCTTATCAGTTATTTTTTTCATAAGACTTAATCTATATCTTTCACCATTGCTAGCAACTGTATTGATATACTGCAGTAGTTCTAAAGGGGTATAAGCATCGTACTGCCCTATTGCTAAATTTAACAATAAATCATCACTTACTCCTCTTCCTTTAAGTCCACTTTTTTCATTAGGTAAATCGATATATGTTTTAGAACCTAAACCATAACTACTTAGAGTCTTTCTATAAATGTCAAAATGTTCTTTGTTCGAGTCTAGTGAAGCGTTCCATTTATAGTTTGGATTTGCTAATCTTGAAGCTATTAAAAATTGATAATAATTGGATGAATAAGCAAGTGCTTTTATATCATCAATTCTACCTAAGCGTTTCCAGCTACATTTTTTTTGAACGTTTTTAACTTTTACACACGAGTCATATACTAGAGAACCTGGTTTTATTAAATTATTTTGGTATCCTACTGATATAGTAGCTCCTTTAACAACACTACCAACTGTATAACTAGATTCACTTGCCAAAGAGGAAATATCAACTAAAGATCCGTTATTATTCATTTTAAGTCCATTTATAGAAATAATTTCCCCAGTTTTAGGATTCCCTACTAAAACAAAAGAATGGTTGTAATACTTGCTAGATTTAAAGTTCTTAGCTTTTTTAATTTCATCACCTAGTATTTCATTAATTTTCTGCTCAATATCAATATCAATAGATAAATATAAGTCTTTACCTTTTTGTTCTTTGGATATAAGGTGTAGTTTATTGTTTTCACCAACCTTATAAATTGCATCCTTTCCTCTTAAGTATTTATCATAATATCTCTCTAAACCACTTACGCCTACACTAGAATTTAGTGGGACACCTTTTTTTAAATATTCACCTTTTAACTCCTTAGGTACACTTGAGGCAACAATCCCAAATAAGTCTCTTAGTATATTACCATATGGATAAACCCTTTTGTAAGTTGTGACTACTTTTAAACTGTTAAATGAAAGGTTATTAATTTTAGCTAACTCTTCATCAGTTAACTCTTTTTTAATAATCTTATCCTGATAATAGTATCCATTATTCAGCTTATAGTATATGTAAGCACTTTTCTTTTCTTGATCACCCATTTGATCTATCATTTGTTTTGTAATTCTTTTATACTTTAAATTTGTAATTTTCTCATCAGTTATTTTTCTTTTATTATATTTATCCCATTCACTTTTAGTTATTAAGTTTTTTCCATCATCATGAGTAACTAAATAATACTCTTTAATAATAGAATCATCTAAATCGCTTAAATCTAAATCTAGTATTGATGCTAAATCAGTGGAAATCTTTATTTCATCTTCATTATTCTTTTTATCTTCGATTAATTTACTTTTTTTATTATTCTTAATAATTAATTTATTAATTTGAAATGTATTATTCTTTTTCAAATTAATGTCCGATGTTTTTTTGTTTATAGAATGCTCATTAATTTTATAATTCATAAAAATATTTTTATAATCATTTTTCCTATTATTCTTACTATCACCTATCCCTGTTTTTAACTTCTTTTCATTTTGATTTATATTGGTATTTTCATTAAATTTTCTCTGTATGTTATTTTCATTTATTTTATCATTATTTTCCTTACTATTATTTATATCATTATTTTTTATTATATTTTTTTCTTCTTTATCATTAATATTATAATCCTCATTTTTCAAAAATGAAAGTTGTTTTAAATTTAGTTCATTTTTAAAATAATTTGGATTATTAATTTGATTTATGCTATTATTATTTATAAAATTTTCTCTTTTTTTTTCTTTTTCTTTTTCTTCTTTTCCATTTATTATTTTTTCGTCTTCGTCTTTACACTTTAGAATTATTCTTTTTATGGGTGATATACATCTTAATAATTTCTGGTTAATTTTTTCATTTTGATAAGCTATTAATTCTTGATATATATAATAATTACATTCTTTGATGTGTTCCTTTATTTCGTCTTTTAATGGCACTATTCTCATGAAAATATCTTTTTC
>CADBSQ010000075.1 GCA_902797415.1 uncultured Erysipelotrichaceae bacterium
GACCACAAGGTATAAAATATTTCTTTACTTGTAAAGAAGTTTTCTCGGCATAAAAAATGTGTTTGATTTAATAACTTAATTCCCATCGATGATGAAATCGGGAACTTTGAATTTTATTCAACATAGAAACTAAATATTCTTGCTATAATTTAAAAATAGCTTTATAATATCTCTCATATTTAGGAGGTTTTAATATGGAAGTTGAAACAATAGAAAGAAAAATTCAATTAAAAAGAGAAGAGCTTGCTTTAGCGCAAGGAGCTTATGAAAAAGCTAAACTTGATTATGAAGACTCAACGGGAGTATATAATGCAGATAAAAACAATATTAGAGCACTTCTAATGGGCTTACTAAACGTGGTTTATATACCAGGGATAATTATTTCAGATGCGGGACTATTGGTATCTTCATTAGCTACCTTACCAGTGGAACTCATTGGTTTTGCGATTTCTGATCGTATTGTCAAAAGGATTGATGAAGACAATTATATGAAAATATTTAGAGCTGGTGAGAAAATGACAAAAGCACTCGAAAAAAAATCAGCCATAGAAAGATCTATATATAATTTAGGAAAGCAATTGGAAGAAGGGGACTCTATAAAGGAGAGTCTTCCAAATGATGGATTTGATTTATCAGAAACGCCAGAGCCAGTATTAATGGCAGAAGAAGATGGACAAAGAAAAAAAATTCATCGCTAAAACTTCATCTTGGGATGAAGTTTTCTCTTTTTTGTTTCCAAATAATTTTTTTATATTGTTCATCCATTGCAATAATTATAATGAAATTATATTTAAAGTTTGATACAATGATAATAGGTGGTAAGGTATGGAGATGTTATACACATTTATTACTAACAATAATATATCTTCAAATAAACATAGTACATTAAAAAAATTATTTGAAAACAATACCAATTTATTAAAAAGTATAAAAATAGATTTTATAAATAGTGATTACTTTGAAAAACTAGACTTTAATTTACTGCAAGCTATAGTTTCATTAGATGAGACCGTTCAGTTAAACTTCCTAAAAATTAATGGTCAAAAAAGAACTTTATTCTATGAAATCATAAATAGATTTTCTAAAACATATTATCAGTTTCCATACGTTAATGCGCTGCTAACTAATTTTAACAACGAAAAATTCAAGGCCTTACTAAACAGTATTAACATTAGCGAGCTAACTGATAATGATTATCTTAATTTAAGTTATTTACTAACCGCTAAAGAAAACGTATTGAATGTTCAAAGTTTGAAAGACTTAAGAAGTATTGACAACACTATAAACCAAAAAATAGAGACTGCCAAAGCTGCACATAATGTAGAAGATTATAAAAATTATATGCTCCTTAAGAAGACAAATCTCTCACTTCCAGAAGCAAGATTAATATGTCAAAAATATTGTTATGATTTAGATCATTTTAACATTGATGATCCTATGATTGATGTATTAAAAACTCTAAAAAGAATTGTTTTATCTGATTCCATGGATGATGTAGAACAATTAATTAATCGTTTAAATATTAATAAAAACTCATATCCTGATGTTCAAACTATGTGTCAAAATTTATATGAAAAGGATTTTAATTCGGTATTGTTTAACCCAAATGATTATGAACCAACTTTTTATGAGGGTTGTAAATTAATAGATGCTGGTACAAAGTTTAACATGATAATTAGAGCTAATGGTGCCTTTTCTTCGTCTAATGGAGAAGTGCCTGCAAAGGAATACTGGGTTAGGAATATAAGAACTGCACTTAGCTTTTCTAATTCGCTCTTATCTAATAATTACTTAAGAAATGTTTCTTTCTTTAAAGATGCAGATTATTTAATTGGCTTTTCATATATACCAAAAAATTGTATGGCTGAGTGTTGTATGGGTGATAATGCGACAATTCATGCTCGAAAAAAAACACTAGATGTTCGTTCATTCAATGATGATAAACAAATACACCCGAATACAGGTGATGCATGTGGGCAACAGTTTAGGCCTTTTTCTGAAATGATAAAACACGGTGCTGGTGAATATCAAGAATTAACATTAGAAAGATTTAGTTACATTGATGGTAAAGAAGAAAGAGTTATGCCTTCATATGTATTATATTTTAAAAAAGATGAAGACTTTAAAAACGATAGCGGATTCAAAAGGGCATTAAAAGCTGCAAAGTCTTTTGGCGTTCCTCTAGTAACTATTGATGTAAAAAAGGTAATTCTAAGCGAAAAGAAAGAGATTGAAAGCTTACTACAAGCCAAATTTTCTATTCAAAATATAACTGATGCTATTAGGAGATATGCAAACTTAATAAATAGTTTTTCAGCTAATAAAGTTCAGCATATATTGGAAGAAACATTGGGAATAAAAGATGTTGAAACTTCTGTAAATACAATGGTTAAAAACTTATTAACTGTTCTAGAAGAAAAAAATTTTGATAAGCAGTTTTACCAGGATTTACTTGATGAATTAATATTATTAAATGATGAGAAAAATTGTATTAAAACAGGTGTTTTGGTGAAGCTTAAAAATAAATATGATTTATCAGCTAATTTTAAAAAATATGCTGATATTGTATATGGAATAACATATAAAAAACATAATGATAAAATTAATAGTCAGTACCGATTTGAAAACATTGAAAAGGTATGTAATCACATTGTAAATAATGGATTAGAGCTAACTGATGCAGTATATGATAATGATAACATTGAATCTATCGTTAGCACATGTGAAAGTGAAGGAATACCTCTAACTCAGGAGATTATTTCTTATACATGGAAAGAGTTTATGGCATTTTTAAAAAGACATAATACAATTAAAGAGCTAAGTAGTTATCCAAATGAAAAAAGTATTGATCAATTTTTCGATTTATTTACAAATGAAGAAATAGAAGATTTGTTACAACCTATTATTGACAAAATGGCTAGTGAAAGCCGAGTATATTTAATGAACTACATAAAAGAAAAGCTTAAAGAGAAAAAACTTGAGAATAAGTTTGTTATTCCGTTAAATGAAGATAATAACGAATTTGATGATTCATCATGGGATTTTTCTGATTGGGAACAATGGGAACCAGAAAACATGAGTAAGAAACAATAGAAAGTAGTAAGAGTGATTGTTATAGTTATTATGATGACGATTGTTAAAACTATATTATTGATTTAATTAAAAAAACGTACTATAATAATTTCCATATTTAGGAGAGCTTATGGAAAGATAAACAGCAAAAACTATTCTATATGGGCTAAAAAAGTTAAATGAAATTATTAGTAGAGAAAACTTTTATAAGCAAGGGGGATGCTTAAAATGGGTGAAAACAAATACGAAGTGGAAAAGCTTAAAAGATATTTAGTAGATAAATCAATTGAAGGATACAGGTTAGAATTGTTAGAAACAATAGAACCTGCTAGGGATATATCTAAAAAGATTAATTATGGTATCGGAACAGTACACAATGCCGGAACTGTACTTCATAATAAGTTTGTGGAGTTATCTAATGAATTTAAGAAAAAGGACTTACTTTTTAGATCATTTGAAGAAAGCCAGCAAGGGATAATCGATCAATCGGTTGTTGGTGGTATGATAGAATCTGAACTTTTAAGTTGGTTAATCGATGCAAGAAACCTTTTTAAAGATTTTTATATGTATTTAGATTTAGTTTATATGGGCGCGCTACCAGAATACCGCATGGTAGAGTTTCTTAATTTTATTAATAGAAAGTTATCAAGTTTTGGTTTAATAGCTAGCAAGAAACATGAAGTTGCGATAGCAGATCGAGAAAAGATGGTTTTGGACAAAACTCTAGATAGTTATAAAGCTTTAACAACTAGAATCCTTAACTTCCAAATTGATGATAGTTTTCTTTCTATTATTGATGAATATATTTTAGAAAACATGAAATACCTTATTGTATTATCTGATGGAGATAGTGATTTTATTGAATCTTATCTCAAATCTCTAAAAGAACAAATGATCCAAGAATTATATACGCTAGAATATTCTGAGATTGCCAAAAAAGTAGAGGAGGAAGTAACTGTTAAGAAACCAAGTGGCAAAATAATCGTCTATAAAAATAATAATACTTAAATATATAAGAAAGGATTTTTTATGGCAAAGCTATATTTTAGATTCGGCGCAATGAATTGTGGCAAATCAAGCGCTTTAATGCAAGTGGCATATAATTATGAAGAAAATGGTAAAAAAGTTATTTTAATAAAATCTGTAGTTGATACTAAAGGTGGGAACACTTTAGTTTCCAGAATAGGATTAAAAAGAAAAGTTGATGTTTTAATTAATACAAATGAATCTATAAAAAAATATTTTAAACAGTGGGATGGAAAAGTTCATTGTATATTGGTTGATGAAGCACAATTTTTATCAGAAAAACAAATCGAACAATTATGGATCGCATCAAAAAAGCTAGATATCCCCGTAATATGTTATGGATTGAAAATAGACTTTAAGTCTCATCTATTTAAAGGAAGCAAGAGATTACTTGAACTTGCAGATGAAATAGAAGAATTAATTACCATCTGTTCTTGTGGTAAAAGGGCTAAATTTAATGTAAGGTTTATCGACGGCAAATATACAGATACAGGAAATTCTGTATTAATTGATGGCTCAAGATCTAATGTTGAGTATAAGCCTATGTGTGGAAAATGTTACATGAAATTAAAATATGAAAAATCATGATATTGTTTTTATTTTATATTTGAGTTATAATGTGTCATGTAAATAATAAACAAGGAGTATGGAGTATGTATAATAAAATAATTAAAGAAATAAAAAGCGAAAATTTTAAATTTATAGCCATAATAACAATAATATTTATGTTAGCAGCTCATGGATTTGTGTATTTAAATACGATATTTTCACATGATTCGATGAAAATTATATATTGGGGAGAATCATTATCATATGATACCCTTGAAATAGGTAGATTCACAATACCAGTTTTACTCCTTATTAGAGGTAAATACTATCCACCATTTCTTATTGGAATGTTATCAATAATATTTATGATATTACTTATTTACTTTTTAGTAAAATTATTTAGCATTAAAGATAAAAAATATATGGCTATACTAAGTAGTATTTTATCTACATCTTGTACAATTACACTTTTAAATGCTACATATATAGAGTATTCTGATATGTACATATTTTCTTTTCTTTTAGCAACGTTATCTAGTTATCTTTTATTAAAAAGTAAAAGTAAACTTAAGGTTCCTTTATCAATAATACTGTTTGTAATTGCTATGGGAATATATCAAACAACTTTACCAATCTTTGTAGTTTTAATTATAATATCTACAATACTAGAAGTATTAAAAAAGAATAATATTAAAAATACCTTTATTAAGTTTTTTAAAAATATGAGTATAGGTGCAATAGCATCTGGTTTATACCTCGTTACATACAAGGTAACTTTAAAAATATTAAACATAGCACCTTCAGATAAATATAATAGTGTGAACAGCTTAGCAAAATATAATACACTAAACGATATATTTAACGCCATTAAAAACCAGTATAATGCAACAATAAACTTTATAATACATCCTAGCACATATTATAAAAAAATAGTTATAGTATTAAATATTTCTTTAATTGTATTAGCATTACTATTAGTGTTATTAACAAGTATTAAAAGAAAGAAAACTATAGTTCAAAATATATTTTTAGTTATACTTATCCTTGGATTAACATTTTCAATTAACTGTACTTTCTTTTTCTCAAATGGTACATTACATCAATTAATGATATTTCCAATGTTTATTCTATATATGTTCTTGATTGTATTAATTGAAAAGCTACTTGAATATAAAGTTCTTAAATCTAGTTATTTAAGAGTAGCTCACAAATTTATGTTAGTATCTTTTGCATTTATTACATTAAGTTCAGTTATTTATTCTAATCAAGTTTATTTAAAAAAACAAATGGAATTTGAGTCAACTAAATTAACTATGAATAGAATAATAGAAAGAATGGAAAGTGTTGAAAAATACAATGTACAAACAACACCTGTAGTATTTATTGGATATTTAAAAGATGGTCCTTTAGCATACAAAAAACCAGACTTAGACTACGATTCAGTTGGATTATGGTCACCATATAGTATAACTTATTATTTAAACTATAAACAGTTTTTAAATAACTATATGGGGTATCCTGTAAATGTACTTGATAAAGAAGCATCGCTTCAGATAGCACAAAAAGAAGAAGTACAAAAAATGGAAGCATTTCCTTCTAAAAAGTCTATTAAAATGGTAGACGATGTACTTGTTATAAAAATGGGACCTTATTCGTATTAATAATAAAAAGGATTGTAGAGCTAATAAATGGATGAGAAGGGTTAACACCTTTCTTTGGATGGTTGATTTTTTCTGTTATTGCTAAAATCCTTGCTTGTGTTTATTATGGATCACTCGTTGGTAAGAAAAAGGGTTTTACGTTTTTTGCTTTATATGTAATTATTATAGTTTTATCTGTTATGTTAGGTTTTTGGGCTTAAAAAGAGGGAAACATTAATTGTTTCTTTTTTTACTATTTTAATAATGTTTTAATAAGTTAAAACTTAAAAAGAAGCTTAGAAGGCTTCTTTTTTAATAACTAAATAATTTACAATGATATTCATCTAATAGTTCATTTATATTAGATAGTTTAAATATTTTATTTATAAAACAAAACCTAATTATTAGATCATATTCATTATTCTTAGGCAGTGAATAAGATGCACTATCTAAAAGATCATCTAATTCTTTCTCAGAAAGTTCTAGAGCTATTGCTAAAAGAAGAACAGTTTCTTTACTAGGGTGATAATTTTTATCACTTCTTATTTTTGAAAATAATCTTCTATCCAAATGAACTTTATTATAGACATCAGAATCTTTTAAATCTCTTTCATCAATTAGTTTAAAAAGCATAGTTTGAAAATCACTATAATCACTATGACTTTCTATATAATCTTTTATATTTGAGCCTACATAGGCGTATTCTCCTTCGAAAGACATCATCTCTTTTGATTTACTAAATACTCTTTTTCTAAAAGTCTCTTCTCTAACTAAGTTACTCTTAATATATAGTTTTAATTCTTGTTTTAAGGTATTCATAATATCACTTCCTTTTTCATTTTAACATATAAAATGTCGCTTGTTAAGTGACCTATTAGGTATTTCTTTTTAGTAAAATGAAGCCAGAAAGGAAGAGATATTATGAAAAAAAATGAAAAATTAATGGATGTAGTTTTTATACTTGATAGAAGTGGATCTATGGGAGGCTGTGAAAAAGATACAATAGGTGGTTATAATAGCTACTTAAAAGATTTCAAAAAGAAGAATGCCAAAATTACAACAGTACTTTTTGATGATAAGTATGAAATGATAACTGAAAGATGCAATGCTAAAGACGTAGAAGACTTAACAGAAGAAAAATACTTTGTTAGAGGTTCAACTGCCTTAATGGATGCAATCGGCAAAACCATTAACTTTATGGATGAAGAAAAAGCAGAAAAAGTTATGTTTATAATCACAACAGATGGTTATGAAAATGCTTCTAGAGAGTTTTCAAAAAGCCAAATTAAAGAAATGATAGAAGGGCATAAAGACTGGGAATTTATGTATATAGGAGCAAAC
>CADBSQ010000076.1 GCA_902797415.1 uncultured Erysipelotrichaceae bacterium
AAAAAAACATACAAAAACGATAAAATACTTTTAGATTTTTTAAATGAAAACCAAATAAACTATATCGTTTTTGATAGTGATAATAATTATGAAATAAAAAAGTTTGAATTTAATGAATATTATAGACTTAAATCACTTTTTTTCTATACATTGGTCTCACATCAATTGTAACTCAACAGAACCAAGTATGGTTCTTTTTTTATTCTATTGCTTTTTGTCATTAAAAATTATATAATTTATATAAAGTATGGTGATACAATGAAAAAAGTAATGGACGGAAATACAGCCTGTGCTCAAATTGCTTACTTATTTAGCGAAATAGCTAGCATTTATCCAATTACACCATCAAGTTCGATGGCAGAGCACTTTGAAGAAAAACAAAAAAACCATGATAAAAATATCTTTGGTAATGTACCCGATATAGTAGAAATGCAAAGTGAAGCCGGCGCAGCAGGATGTTTGCATGGTTCTCTTTTATCAGGCTCTTTAGCAACAACGTTTACATCTAGTCAAGGACTTCTTTTAATGATACCTAATATGTACAAAATAGCAGGAGAGGAGTTACCTGCTGTAATTCATGTAGCAGCTAGAACAATAGCCACGCACGCATTATCTATATTTGGTGATCACCAAGATGTATATGCAGTGCGTGATACAGGTTTTTGTATTATAGCAAGCGGAAGTGTTCAAGAAGCACATGACTTAGCGGCAGTTACCCATCTATCAAGTATTTCTTCATCACTACCTTTTGTGCATTTTTTTGATGGATTTAGAACGAGCCATGAAATTAATGTTGTAGAAACGCTTGATACAAAAGATTTAATTAAATTAGTAAATAAAAATGCTTTAAAAGAATTTAAAGATAGATCTATGACAATAAATAACCCAATGGTACATGGAACTAATCAAAATGAGGATATTTATTTTCAAAGTATAGAAGCTAGAAATAAAGATTATGAAGAAGCTGTAAACATCGTTTCTTCATACTTTAAAGAAATTAATAAACTTCAAAATACTAATTATGCTCCATTTAATTATTATGGCCATAAAGATGCAACCAACGTTATCATTGCCATGGGAAGTGTAAGTAAAACTATTAAAGATGTCGCTTTAAATCTATCAGAAAAGGGAGTTAAAATCGGTTTTATAGAAGTACACTTATATAGACCATTTAGTACAAGGCTTCTTAAAGAAGTTCTTCCTAAAACAACGAAACAAGTTGTAGTTTTAGATAGAGCTAAAATGCCAGGATCAGGTGGAGAAGCATTATACTTAGATGTTTGTTCTGCCTTAAATGACTTAAACATTAAAATAGTTGGTGGAAGGTATGGTATAAGTGGTAAAAACACCAGTTTAAATGATATAATTAGTATATATAAACAAATGGAAGATGAAATACAACATGGTTTTACAATTGGTATTGATGATGATGTTACATATAAGAGTTTAAAGAAAAGTGAATTTAAAATAAACAAAAATATTGAAGAAATACTAATATGTGGATACGGTTCAGATGGTATGGTCTCTGCATCAAAAGAGTTATTGAAGTTATATCATGAAGACACAGATAAATACGTTCAAGGATATTTCCAATATGACTCTAAAAAGAGTAGTGGAGTTACTTTATCACACCTAAGATTTTCTAAAGAAAAAATTGAAATGCCATATTATTTGAGTCAGCCTAACATTGTTGTTATAACCAAAGATGATTATTTAAACACGTTTAGAATGACTAGAAAAATAAAGCAAAACGGTATTTTAATAATTAACTCTAATAAGAAGTTTAATGAACTAAATGTTCTAAGTGAGATTTTAGATGATTTAAGAGAAAAAAATATTTCTATTTTTACAATTGACGCTGATGCATTAAGTAAAAAGAATGGTATAAGTGGTAAAAATGGTATTATTTTTGAAGCAATTATTTTAAAACTATTGGGTTGTGATAATTATATTGAAATGCTTACTGAAAGCGTTCGAGAAAGGTTTAAGACTTTAGGAAAAGGCATTGTAAATGCTAATGAAAGATGTATAAGAGAAGCAACTAATTATTTAGAAGAATATTCTGGAGTGATTAAAACTTCTAACAATCATATGTTAGATACAACCATATATGAAAAAATATCATCTAAAACCGGTGATACATTGAAAGTATCAGATTTATTAAAGTATCGAACCGGTGAGTTTCCGGTTGGAACTAGTATGCTTGATAACAAAAGTGCATCAAAAGAAGTACCAAATTGGATTGGTGAAAACTGTATAGAATGTGGAATGTGTGCAAGTATTTGTCCTCATGCAACAATAAGACCATTTATAGTGGATAAAGATGAAGTAAAAGGAGGTATTCCTTTACTTGGAGACAAAGACAAGAAGTTCAATTACATTATAGAGGTTGATAAAAAACATTGTACAGGTTGTAAATTATGCGTTAGCGTTTGTCCTGGAAAAAATGGTAATAAAGCGTTAGTGATGGAAGAGAATAATAAAGAGTTTAATGTTAGATTATTTTATAATCATCTAAATCCTGAATTATTTGATAGGTTTAGTGTTAAAGGCTCTTCCTTACTTAAGTGTAATTTTGAATTTTCTGGAGCATGCGCAGGGTGCGGTCAAACTCCTTATTTGAATGTACTAACTAAGCTGTTTGGTGATAAAATAGTTATTGCTAATGCTACTGGCTGCTCTAGTATTTATGGTGGATTAGCGCCGTTTATTCCTTATAAAATACCATGGGTAAACAGTTTATTTGAAGATAATGCGGAGGCTGCTTTAGGTTTACATTTAGGTTATAAAGCAAAAAGACATAGAATTAAAACAATTATGGAAAAAAACATGGATAGTTCCTCAGATATTGTTAAAGAACTATACAAAAGTTGGATAGAAAACTCTGATGATTATGAAACAACTAAAAAAATTGGTGATGCAATACTTGAAGAAGAAATACCAAAATCGTTAAAATCTTTAAAGGATTACTTGACAAGTCCAACAGTTTGGGCTGTAGGTGGAGATGGCTGGGCATATGATATAGGTTTTTCTGGAATAGATCACGTACTTGCTAGTGGTGAAAATGTTAAGATATTGGTATTGGATACAGAAGTTTATTCTAATACAGGAGGACAGGCTTCTAAATCTAGTCCATATGCTCAAGTATCAAAATTTACTAAAACTGGAAAAGAAACAAATAAAAAAGATTTGTTTAGATTTGCAATGAATTATGATAATGTGTATGTTGCTCAAACAAGTATTGGAGCAAATATAGCACATACATTAAAAGTCTTTAAAGAAGCAGATGAACACCAAGGGCCAGCACTTATAATATGTTACAGTCCTTGTATAGAACATGGTATAGAAAAGGGTATGTCATCTATGGCAGACGAACAACGACTAGCGGTTGAAGCAGGGTATTTTATACTTATGAGATATAAAAACGGAAAATTAAAGATCGATTCTAAAAAACCTGATTTTGATAAGTATAATGACTTTTTGGAAAATGAAGTAAGATTTTCCTCATTAAAAATAGAAAATAAAAAAGAATATAAGGAAATGCTTATAAAAAACAAAAAATATGCGATTAAAAAGTTTAAATATTATCAAGATATACTTAAATTAGAGGAGTTAGAAAACTATGAAAAAGAAAAATAAGGGGTTTACATTAATTGAGCTTTTAGCAGTTATCGTTATTTTAGCCATTATCATTATTATTGTTAGTGTAAATGTGTTATCAATTCTAAATACTAGTAAAGAGCAGTCATTTAAACTATATGCGGAAAGATTAGTAACTAAATGTCAAGAAGTAGTATTAGAAAAGAATATTGACAATATATATGAGCCAGGCGCTCTGTATTTTCTTGAAGATTTTGGGTTTAAAAGGACTGGTAAATATACTGGATGTGTAATTATTGATAATGATAATACCCCACGATTATATTTAACAGATAACTATTATTCATATCAAAATACAAGCTTTGAAGATATACAGAAGAATCACGTAAATAAGATCGTTAAAACTACAGAAGGGGTGGAGGCGGTTAAACAAATATGCACAAAGTAAATTTGCTGTCCAAAATTGAAAAACTATTGATTTTAATAAAAATATAATATATAATTTATTTAGAATGGAGAGTAGGAAATATGAAAAAACAGAAGGGTTTTACTTTGATAGAACTTTTAGCGGTTATCGTTGTATTGGCAATCATTATGATTATTGCTATACCAAACATTCTAAATACAATGAATACCAGCAAAAAGCAATCATTAAAGGTAGAGGCTCAAAAAATGTTTAATGAAGCCGCAAAAAAATATGAAGAAGAAGGTTTAACAGGTATTCCACTTGGTCAAACTACTGATCCTAAATCAGACTTTACAAAGGTTGGAACTACCTATGTTATAGGTATTTCTCAAAAATTATCAAACAATCAAAGCAAGTATAGAGGATGTGTTATAGTCACTCCATCTACATCTGGAACTGTTGCATATACTATGAAAATTAGTATTACTGATGGAGAATTTATGTATCTTGCTAAGGAAGAATCAGCAATTAAAACTGATACAAACTTAGTTGATTTCAATCAATCAACATGGGATAACGGACACAGCTGTGGAAGTAGTGTGTCATGACAACTAAAAAAACTGTAAAAAAAAGAGGTTTTACATTAATTGAAATTCTTGCAGTCGTAACAATAGTTGCCGTTCTTATGGTAATTATTGTACCAAATATTGTCAAATCAATGCATGCTAGTAGAATGTCCGCTTTAAAATCTTTTGGTTCGAAAATGTTTGATGAAGCGGAAAGTCGATTAGAAGCAGAAAGACTTGCAGGAAATGTTACTATAGGTACTGATCTTGATGGTTCAATATTTGAGGATAAGACTAATTATGATAATTTAATAAGTGCTGATTTCGGATTAAGCTCGAATTCATCTCAAATAATGTATATGTCTAATACTAATTATACTGTTCCTGATGGTATGTATTATCAAGTATATGCAGTTCCTGTTAGTAAACTTGCACCCGATCAGGATAAATAGAGAGGATGTGTTTTACTTCTAGCCCTTGATTATGACTTTAACAGATTTGACATGGTACTATTCCTATATGACGGTGAATATATGTTAAATGGTGTTATGAAAAAAGACTTAAGGTCAGCAACCGTTGTACCTGATACCATTAAACCAACCACTGATCAAGAAATAATAGATGATATTCCAGACTATGAGCCTAATCCAGCATCTTAGTAAGGATTTAAAATGAAGTTCAAAACAAAAAAAAGAACCATTATAGAAGCTATTTTTATTCTAATGGTTTTAGCAATATTTTTAATAGTTGTTGTTCCCAATTCATTCAATGCTATGAATAGTGATGAGCAAAATTCTATGAAAAAATATGCAAAAAAAATGTTTAATGATGCCGAAACTATTTATAAGAATGAATCTAGTTCCAAAAAACATATTGGTTATAAAGGATCTAAATTTAAATGGGTTGATTATGATAAGTATGTAATTAAAATAAATGATTTAGATTCCAAAAATAGTAAATATAAGGGTTGTGTATTGATTAATACTTCTAATAATAAGTTTATAATGTCTATATATTTATATGACGGAAAACTTATGTATGATGGTGTATTAAAAGATGGTTTAAATGCAAAGGATATACCATCTAAAGATATAGTTAAACCAAAAAATGATGAAGAAGTTATTTCAAATATAGGCAAATACTTAGCAACTTGATTTAGGAGGTATTATGAAATGGAATAATAAAGGTTTTACTTTAATAGAAATTCTTGCAGTAGTAGTAATTATTGCAGTAATAATGATTCTTGTTATACCAAATATATTGGGTACAATGAAGACTACAAAAAAACAAGCATTGAAGGAATATGCAATGAAATCATTTAATGAAGCTCAGAAACTATATGAGAGCGAAGAATTTTCAAAGATCCAGCACGGATCAAGTGATTCAGATTTTCAAACAAATACATATGGGTACGTAATTACTTTAAGTACTTTAGAAAGCATACAAGATAAATATAAAGGTTGTGTGTTAATTGCACCAGGGAATAATAATGAGTACTTTATGTTCATATACATAACTGATGGTGATTATATGTATAAAAATGTTATTAAGTCTGAAATTAAGGATACTGAGCCACAAGCAAATACTTTACCAAAAAATGAAACAAGTATTGTAAATGGAATTGTTGCACCAAGTATTCCGTAAAATAATTTAACACCATACTAATAATAGTATGTTAATAAATAAAGAAAAGGAGAGGATAAAATGAAATTAAGAAAGAAAAAGAAGAAAGGATTTACTTTAATTGAACTTTTAGCAGTTATCGTTGTACTTGCGATTATCATGATTATTGCAATACCAAATATTCTAAATACAATGACTACTAGTAAGAAAGAATCTCTAAAAGTTTATGCAGAAAAAATGTTTAATGAAGCTCAAAAGAATTATGAAGAAACAAAACTAACTTCAACACCTTCACCAGGTGGAGCTACATACAATATTTCAAGTGGTGGAACAAAAGTTCTTGCACCTAATCAAACTAAATACAGAGGATGCGTTGTAATATCAAGTGGTGCAAATTATACAATGACTATATATATATCTGATGGTGAGTTTGCACTTAACGGCATTGCTTCAACAGCTGTAAAAGATACAACACCAACAGCAGTTTCTACTAAGCCTGCTACTGATAAAGCTGTATATAGTTCTTGTAACTAGCAATTAAAAACATCTAATGAATGATGTTTTTTCTTGTATTTTTATTAATTATGTGAGATAATATACGTAAGAATAGAATCTATTCTAATTTGCAAGTGTGTATAATCGATATTACTTTTTATTATCGCTTATACATATAAGCTTGCTAAAATTTTCAAAAGAAAGGTGTTTGTTAAAATGAAAAAAAAGAGAGGATTTACATTAATTGAACTTTTAGCGGTTATCGTTGTACTTGCGATTATCATGATTATAGCTATACCGAATATTTTAAATACTATGTCAACTAGTAAAAAACAATCGTTGAAAGTTTACGCAGAGAAAATGTTTAACGAAGCTCAAAAAAGTTATGAAGAAAAAAAATTATCAGGTGAAACTCCTTCAACATCATATTCAATTGCTACGTTATCACCTAATCAAAGTAAATATTCTGGTACCGTTACCATTGTTCCAGGTACTGATAATACCTATTCAATGAAAATAACGATTACTGATGGTGAGTTTTCAATATGTGATAAAGCATTCTCTGCATTAAATGATAGTAGTTCCATAACAGAAGGAGCTTGTTCATAAACATCTATATGATGTTTTTTTCTTGTATTTAATTCCTTCTTATGCGATAATACATCCAGATGAAACATAAGGAGGAAGTTATGCCAAATACAATTTTACCTGCAGATACATACACGGTTATTAATAAAACTATTTTAACTGATTTTGAAAGAAAAACTATCATTACACTCTATGAACCAATAATAGGATGTACTGCTGTTAGTCTTTATTTCACTCTATGGCAAGACAACGAAAGATCGCGTGAAACAGGGATAACTTTTAATCATCACCATCTTATGTCATCTTTAAAACTAGGATTAGAACCTGTTACTAAGGCTAGAAAAACACTGGAATCAATGGGTTTACTAAGAACATTTTTTAAAGCTGGTGAAATAAACGAATACTACTATGAAATATATAGTCCATTATCACCATACGAATTTTTCAATCATCCTATTTTTAACATAGTACTTTATAATAACGTTGGTTCAGTAGAGTATGAAAACCTTTCTAAATACTATAAAAAAAATGCTAGTAAGCCAAAAGATTTTGAAGAAATAACAACTAGCTTAGAAACAAACTTTAAAACTATAAGTATGAATGCATTCATAAATGAAGAAGTTGATGCAGTTAAAACTGAAAGTATAGGTACTAACCTAAGTCTAGATTATATTGATTTTGATTTGTTAATTAGTAGTTTACCAAAAAACTTAATAAATGAAAGAGCATTTAATAAAAGAACTAGAAACTTAATAAATTCACTAGCATTCGTATATGACTTTGATACACTTAAAATGAGTGAGCTACTAAGAACGGTCATTAATGAAAATGGTGTTATAGATAAAGAAACACTTCGCAAAAATGCAAGAAAGTATTACCAATTTAATAATAGTGGTTCACTTCCTACACTTGTATATAGAACCCAGCCTGAGCATTTAAAAAGCCCAGAAGGGGATATGTCTAATCGTGGAAAAATGATTTATATTTTTGAAAATACTAGTCCATACGATTTTTTAAGAAGTAAATATCACGGTTCTGAGCCGACGAGTAGAGATTTAAAACTATTAGAGTACTTAGCTGTTGACTTAGAACTTAATCCAAGCGTTATAAATGTCTTAATTGATTATGTACTTAAAAGCAATAATAATAAATTAACTCAAGGATACGTCGAAACAATTGCTGGTCAATGGAAAAGACTAAACATTAAGACTGCAGATAAAGCTATGAGAACTGCAGAAAAGGAACACAAAAAGAATAAAACCAAAGTATTTACTAAAAATAAAACTGTCAAGAAAGAAGCACCAACACCTA
>CADBSQ010000077.1 GCA_902797415.1 uncultured Erysipelotrichaceae bacterium
AATCAAATCAAAAAATAGAAGATATAAAAACTATTGTCAATTCATAATGACGTGATATAATTAAATTGAGGGTAAAACCTCATTCCCGATTTATTTTTTTAGCAATGCTTACGAGCAGAAAGAAAGTGTTATTAGACAGACACTTTTTTTCTTTTAAAAAATACTTGAAAAATATAAAATCATCTTATATAATTTAAGTATAAGGAGTGAAAATATGATTAAAGCATACAATTTAGAAACAAAAGAATTATTAGGGGAATATAAAACCCAACAAGAAGTAGCAGATGATTTTGACTTAACGATAGAAGCGGTTAAAGGCTATTTTTATAGGTATAAAATTTATGGCGATGCTAAAATATTAAATCATAAAACTGGTGTGTGGTGTTATTTAGTAAGAGAAAATGATATAAAAAAGCCTAACTATAAAGAAAGATGCTTAAAAGCGATAGAATGTATTAAAAAAACTTCTGGCTATTATATAGCAAAACATACAAAAGAAGAATTATTAGATATTTTAGGAGCAGATGATGAAAATATTAGATAGTATTTATAAAAGAAAATATGAAAAACTAAAAAAAGATTTTGATAAAAAAGTAAACCAAAAAGCAAATGAAATATATAGAGATAGACAAGATAGCTGGAAAATAAAAGAAGAAGAATATAAGCAAGAAATAAGATTTAAGACTTTAGAAATAAGAGAAAAAAGAATAGAATTAGAAAATCTTAACAAGTATATTGATAAGGTGTTAAATGATAAGAACTGAAACAAATATAAAGACAACAGATTTAAACTATAATTATATAAAAAAACTTGCTATATTTTTAAAAAAAGAAAACTTGCAAGAATTATTTACAGCAATGGTAATAAATGAAAAATATGCTCTTATAGATGATATTAGAATACTTACTAGAAAAGAAATAGATGAAGCAGGTAAAAAGTATAGTGAATTTGTAAAGAGCAGAGATACACTTATAAATAGGAGGTGGATTTAGGTGTTAATAGATGAGAAAAAATACAAAATATTACAACAAGCACAAAAGATAACTTGGGTTGATTATATAAGTGAAACAAGGCAATTTATTAATGAAGATAAAGAGCATTATATAGAGCCTGTTGTTTTAATTAATGTAATAGAAGATTTACTTTATGAATTAGATAAACAAAAAGAAGAATATGAAGAAGAACTTGAATATTTAAGACAAGATACAGACCCAAATATTAACTATTATGAAGAAAAACTTATAAGAGAAATGGAGAATAAAGAATGATAGATAAATTATTAAATGATGGTTAT
This sequence comes from uncultured Erysipelotrichaceae bacterium, assembly GCA_902797415.1. Taxonomy (GTDB): domain Bacteria; phylum Bacillota_I; class Bacilli_A; order RF39; family UBA660; genus RUG11867. The sequence goes on from CADBSQ010000077.1 coordinate 1,296, forward strand.
TATGTTAGTGTTTTATCAAATAATGATTATCAAGAAAGAATAAATGGATTAGAAAAACAAATAAAAGGTAAAAGTAAATATGATAATACAGCAATAGTATTTACTTATTTACCTGATAATAAAGAATTTTATGTTTTTAAAGATTATATAAATGGTTATGAAGATGGTTATGAAGAATGGGATTTTGAAATAATGTTAATTTATAAAGGAATACCATTTTTAATAACTGATTGTGGAAGTAATTAAAGGGGAAATATAAATAATGTTAAAGATTAAAGATAATGTTGATTTAAAAGAATTAGAAAAGTATGGGTTTAAATATTTTAAAAATGGCAGTTATAAAGTATATGAAAGAGATAATTGGAATAGTTATCTTGGAGTAGAAACAAAAGATAGAATATTACAAATAGGTTGCCAAGATTATAATGAAATTGAAGATAATATCTTATATGACCTAATAAAAGCAGATTTAGTCGAGAAAGTAGATGAGTAATTATGTTTATATTAGGATTTATAATAGGTGGATTAGTTGGTATATTTTTAATGGCAATAATAAAAGTGGGAGATAGAGATGACTAAAATATTTGATTATGAAATAAATAAAATTAATTTATGGGAAAGATTTTTACTTTTGTTTGTAAAATCAAGTTATGCAAGAGATAAAGAAAGAAATGTATTTGTATCTACTAAATGTAAAAAAATGTTTGGAAAAGTATATGTGTTAAGAGAAAAAATTAGTATAAAAAGAACAAACAAAATAAAAGTAGGAGATGATAAAATGAAAGACAATACAATAGTATGTGAATGTCAAAACTGTGAAAGACATTTTGAAATAGAAGTTAAAGGCGATGAGGAAATAACTTGTCCTTATTGTCATAGTGGAGATGTGATAACTTATGAAGATGGTGAAAATGGATAAAGAAACAAATGGAAGTGGAATAGGTTTTACAGGATTACTAACAATAGTATTTATAGTATTAAAATTATGTAATGTGATAACTTGGTCTTGGTTATGGGTATTAAGCACTTTATGGATTAGTTGCATAATTATCATAATACTTATAATATTAAATATATTTGTAGGTGATTAAAATGGATTTAATGAATGATATACAAAACTTAATGAAAGAGTTAACTACTTCGATTAAGTTATTAAGAAAAAATGGTAATGACTTGGCTATCGCAGAACGTGATTATAAAGTATGTTTAAGACAAGAAGCATTAAAATTAAGAACTGAAAAAGATATGCCTGTCACTTTAATTAATCAAATAATTTATGGTGTACCAGAAGTTGCCGAAAAAAGATTAAAACGTGATATAGCAGAAACTATGTATGCAACCAACCAAGAACATATAAATATAACAAAGTTAAAATTAAGATTACTAGAAGCACAATTAAGCAGAGAATGGAGCA
>CADBSQ010000078.1 GCA_902797415.1 uncultured Erysipelotrichaceae bacterium
AACTTTTTATTGTGGTTTACAGCAATATTATCTCGTGCCTGGTTCTTTCTTTTTTTTGATAAATTATCATATCGCATTTACTTTTAGGTTGAATTAAATAGAAAGTTCCCGTAAAGGGGACTTTTTTAATATAAAAGAATAAGTTCCCATAAATACTGGCTGAAAAAGGACATTATTTTATAAAATAAAATAAAAAAAGTTGCAAAAAAAGAAAAATGTAGTATTATATGAAATACGCAGGGACAATTATATCACGCAAAAAAGTGCATGATATCGTGTCTTTTTACGACTAAGTTCCCATGCATTAAAAAAAATATAATGGCTTGTTTGCCAACGAAAGAATAGAAAAAGTTATTTCTAATCTTTCGTTGAATATTAAAAATGGTTATGGTCATCCATGTAAGAGATTAAAACATTGTATAGTTCAATTACCAAGTAAGTTAGTTCTTGAACAAATTGAGGATTTAGATTTTTTCTTTTTCTTATATGATAAGAAAAAATAGTTAATAATCGGCGAATTTCTCTTAAATAATCTTCATCTGGGTACATTTTTATCTCCTAGAATATGATCTTGAGTTAATATAACTTCATCAGGTTTAATATAAGAACAGTTTAAGAGTTCGGTAAACTCCTTATATTTTTCATTAAATAGTTTATATGGAGTATTTCCGTTCAAAGAAACTCTAGGAATATTATTAATGGTATCCTCGAGTCTTTGAACTTGTTCTTCATTAAAATTATTAAAATTAGTTCCTTTTGGAAAAATTTTTCTAATGTACTCATGATTTTTTTCAATGCAACCTTTTTGCCAGGATGAATATGGTTTGCAATAAAAAACATGAGTCATTTTTTTTCCAGAGTTAAAATCATATTCAATGTGTAAAGGGTCTAAAAATTCACTACCATTATCAGTAAGAACAATTTTAAATAGTTTATAAAATTTAATACTAGACAGCGAATTCTTTATATTGTCCCAAGCAAAATTTACAGAATTAATGTTTTTTTTATCTAAAAGTCTAATAAACATAAAATGAGTATTAACATCAATTATGGTGAGTAAGACTTTTCTAGAACCACGATTACCTTCAACTGTGTCCATTTGGCAAACATTCATTTTTGGATGTTTAGAAATAAATTTTAAATAATCTTCATAGCTTCGGCCTTTTAATACAGCTATTCTTCTTTTATTTTCTGTGGAAAGCTTTCTTTTTCTTTTTTTATATTTTACTTTTTTAGGTAAATCTAAACTAGAAAGAGATAAAACACCAAGGCTTACATATTTATAAAACGTAGGCTTCGTAAAGTATAAAATATCAGAATGATTTATATAAACTTGGTTGATACTTTGTTTATTGTTTTTTATTAAAGGAACGATAGTGCTTTCTATTTCATCAATAGTTTCAGGTTCAATATCAATACCTTCCCTAGAAGACTTAAGTATTTGTTTATAATGTTGATGTGCTATATTAGAATGATAGTACAATTTATTTTTCTTACAAAATCTTTTTGATTTGCATGTATTACATACATAAGGTGCTTTTGATAAATTAGGACAAGCATTTACTGCTAGTTTAATAGCTTTTAAGTCAAAAGCATCATTATTAGTATAGCTTTTAATATATCTATTTCTTTTTATTTCTTTAGATACAGTGGTTCTATCTTTGCAAATAGCTGCACCTATTTTAGTAAAAGAATAATTTTTATCTAGTAAATATTGAATAGTATCTCTTTGTTCTCTACAAAGATGACTGTAATTTGTCATTTCAATGACCTCACTTTCTTAATGACAAACAAGCCAATAGGGATTATAATAAACAAGAAAAGGAAAAAAATCAAACAACATTTTATTCCAATTTCCTTCTTGACAAGCAGAAATATTTTAATTTTATTTATAGTCGTATTAATTGTTATTTTTCAAAAATGAAAAATAACAATTAAACGACCACAAGGTATAAAATATTTCTTTACTTGTAAAGAAGTTTTCTCGGCATAAAAAATGTGTTTGATTTAATAACTTAATTCCCATC
>CADBSQ010000079.1 GCA_902797415.1 uncultured Erysipelotrichaceae bacterium
CATACTAATCTAGTTAAACTATATTTTTTATATATCGAAACATATAAAGTTTAAAAATAAACCTCTGTATGTTAAAATATTTACAAGGGAGGTTTTAAATTGAAAAATGTAGATGATTTTGTGCGTGATTGGCCCTGGGTTTGGCCGAAAACTCTTCATGGTCAATTAAAATTTTATAATGATTATAACAGACTTATTAATCATAATTTATCGGAAAAGCAGGGTTATATTAAGTTACTTAGTGATGAATCAATCGATAGTAATTATCAACTAAGTTTTAAGGAACAGTGGGAATTATACAGTATAATCAATAATTTGATAAGAAAAAATTTCGCCAATTCCGACAATCCTACTTATTTAGGCATTGATTTAATAAACTTAAGACAACGACTAGAAAGCGTTTATAAAGATGTTCATGATTACGAAAGAGTTAAGTCAGAATTAAAAGCCTATAAAAATGAAACTAGAAAAATATTAACTGAGTATATTTCTTTTGACACTTTTTATTCAGATTATCCAAATGATCGTTGTATATATAGACACTATTTTGTAAGACTTGAAGATGAATTAAAATGTATGTGCTGTGGAGCAACAACAAAGGATTATCCATTAAGCAAGGAAGAACTCGATTTTTTAACGCTATGTGCGGATTATCAAGGGATATTATTAAAAGAAGCTTCTTTAGATGATTTACCATTGTTACAGGTTATTATGGAAAGACAGGACTACTATAGAAGATTTAGAATTCCTATAGATTCTGTTGATGAAGACATCGAAGACATCGAAGATTATTTAACGGAAGCTGAAGAGCAGTGTATTGAGGATGAATCAGATTTTTTTGAATTAAAACAGCAAATTAGAAAAGCACATTTACTGGATTCTGATTTACAAACTTATGATAGAGGAGATCTTAAGGTTAGAGATCTAAAATATTTATCTTATGAAAAGCCAAATGAATTATTATCAGAAATTGAAAAGGATATGAAAATAATTGAAGAAACTGATTCTAAATTTAAAGATTTAATGCTAGAAGAATGTAAAACTACAAAGTATGAGATATTAATTGAATCAGGTGCACATATCCCAACCTTGTTAAAACAAGCACAAAGCGAGGATGATATAGTAGCCCTAACAAAAGCATATTATAATATGTTTAATAAAAGATTTAAAGAACCATCACTTGATTGCATAACTGCTAGTCCAGAAATTAATAACAGAATATTGCAAATGAAAATAGGAAGATAATAATTGTTAAAAAAAATAGTTTGATAACACAAAGGCATCTTGATAGCCTTAAATTAAGGAGTGATATATATGTTAGTAAATGATTATGTTGATTTATACCAAAGTCCTTTTTATGAGGAAGGACAAAGTGAATTTTTAAGTCGTAATAATTTCGAAGGCCTTAACAGGTATAAAAGAATGTATGATTTAGCAAATCAACTCTTTTTAGAGTGTAAAAAATGTATTTCTTATGCTGATAACGTTGTAACAGAAGACAATATGGTAATAGATGATAACAACGATATAATAATGGAAATATTATCAAATGACATTGATGTTTTAGGAATGTTAAAAGATGTTCAAGATTATGAAACGATTAGTAATCCATCTGATTCTATGACCTCTTTAGATGCTGCAATCATCGTATGCTCTAGATATTTGGAAAAGATAAAAAATCATAATAACATATAATGATTTATAATACTTGATCTAGAATATATTTTTAATATTATGAGACACTTTTATTCTCTCATACAAAAACTAACCTAATGGTTAGTTTTTTATCATATTGGAGGAACCAGCCGGATTCGAACCGGCGCTCAGGGTTTTGCAGACCCATGCCTTACCACTTGGCTATGGTTCCAGGCAAAATGATTATATCAAATATAATCATTTATTTCAATATTTACTCAGAAGCTTGTTGATTATTCTGATTAACAGCAGCGGTATGTAAATCGTTCATATATTTTTTGTAACTCTTTTGTAAGTCTTTATCAACAAATACAACTTTAGCATCTTTTCTCATTTTTTCAAGTGCAGAAACTTGAACATTAGCATCGCTTGCAATTAATTCTTCTGATAAAGTTTTCAATATTTTATTTTTAACTTTTTCAAAAGGTTTTTTTGCTTTTTCTTTAGTTACGTAAACTATTTCATAGCCTGTTTCAGTTTTAACTGGAGTAGTGCTATATTTACCAATCTCTAAAGACCAAACTTCTTTATCAAAAGCATCGCTGCCATAGCTGCCTTTATTAATATAACCTAAGTCTCCACCTTTATCCTTAGTACTGTCGTCAGCGGAAACGCTTTTGGCAACATCAGCAAATTTCTTGCCTTTTTTTAATTCTGATATAGCATCTTTTGCTTTTTGAAGCGCCTTATCTTCAGCTTTTTGTTTTTCTTCATCAGTCATACTGTCTTTAACTTTAGGAATTACTTGAATATGTGCAACCTTTCTATCACCAACAATATCGGTTTCATAATACTTTTTCATTTGCTTTTCAGTAATCTGAGATTTAGCATAAGCTTTAGTTTCTAAATTTCTAAAGTAATTTAGTTTTAAAGTTTCTCTAAATTCATCTAAAGAATCATATCCATAATATTGTTTTATAGCTGCAAGAAGTTGATCTTCGTTAAAATTACCATTACTGTCAGTATAGTAACCTTTAATTTGTTTAATATTATTGTCTGCATCTTTTTCTGCATCTTCAACCTTCTTAGAATACTTTTTTTCTAAAATTTGTGAATCAATAATATCAATTAGTTTTTCAGTACCATAAATATCCTTTAACTTCTTATAAAGTGTCTGTGTACTAATTTTCTTTTCTCCTATAGTTGCAACCGCTTCATTACCATCTTTCAATTTTGGAATTTCTTTCTGACAACCTGTCACAATTAAACTTACAAGCAATACTGCCACAATAATTCTTATCTTCTTCATAAAAACCTCCTAACAATAAGTATCATATCATTTTATTTAAGCATGTGCAAGCATTTAAGAACATTTCGACGTATTTTACCATACAATATTATGAAAAGACAAAAAGGAGGGATATTATGAACCCAGGATGTCATCCTGTTAATAACTATAATGGCATGACAGGTGCAGCATTCATTTTAGTACTATTTATTCTACTCGTTATTATTATCGGTGCCGCTATATAAATTAAAAAGATTGTTGTCAATCTTTTTTTATGATACAATACATATAGAATAGAAAGGAGACATTATGAAAAGAGAAAATAACAAAGGAGCTATAGGCGGAGCTATTTTTTTAGCGGTTTTATTTGCATTAATTGCATTGGGATTAGGAGGATATATAATCTATGATAAACTAATCACAACAACATCTGATAAAGGTACGGTGGAAACATCAAAATCTGATGATCTAAATCAAAAAGAACAAAATGCCTCTGCTAATACTGATTTACAACAAATGTTTATCAATGAATACTTTGATAATGAATCATATAAAGTGTTTCAAGAAGGTATGCGCTCTTCTGTAATGAGTTATAAAGGGAATGTTTACTACTTGTATGCACCAAACGGTAGAATAGAAGGCTGTCAAAGGGAAATAATAATTAATAATAGTTCATTTACAGGTTCTTCATTTACTTGTAAAGATGTTCCCTCAACAGAAGAATATGATGCAGTAGAAGTTTTTAAAATGGATTTTAAAGACGATGAATTAATCAGTGCAACAGAATTCGGAACTGCAGGAGCCACCGATGCTAGAACAACTACATTTATGGTTCTTAAATCAGGTAAAATTGTTTATTATACTAATTTTGAAAACAGTAATTTTAAACAAATTGATAGTACTGCTAATAATAATATTAAAACAGTAGATAAATTTGGTTGTAGAGAAGGACATGAGTTAACTTGTAAGGGAAAATATATAAGTGTAACTTTGCAGAACAGCACTACAAAAGAAATTGATTTAGAAGAATAAAATAAGCTGCGTTATGCAGCTTTTTCATTTGATTTTTTTAAAGATCTTGCTTCTCTTACAGTAAGTATTCTTTTTTCTCCATCTATAATAACAGCTTTAGTGTTAAGATTCTGTTTACGTTTAGTACGACGATGAGAATGAGATACATTATTACCGTGTAAAGGTTTTCTGTTAGTTTTAGTTGCCATATTTGTTCCCTCCTTAAGCAAATTGCTACTAGATTATAGCATTTTAATGAACTTATGTCAAACCAATTCTTTGAAATTAACTATTTATCTATTATTAACTATAGTAGTCTTTGTTTTTATCAGTCTTTTTCCTGTGTGTTCTAATTTTTTATAAGGCACCATTTTAATAACATAAACATCGGGAATAAGAATGTGGTTACCAATTGGTGCTATGTATTTACCACCAAAAGAATCGTGCAACTTAGCAACTCCGTCACTAATAATTACTCCTGTTCCTTTATCTTCATAAGTACCAAATGCATTTCTAGGCAGTATAACATTGTATGGACCTACTAAACCTCTGTTATCTGGCATAAGACCTTGAAGATTATAAGGAACTAATCCACCGTGAGTATGACCTGTAACAATTAAAGATGGTAAACCATTAGATTCATTCATTTCTGTAAGTTCACCGTTTTTATCTAAAATGCCATTTGGTGTATGGAATAGTAATATATTTAGCTTATCGGGATCAAATTCATATGAACTTAATTTTTCTGCTACAGGTTTTGTTTTTTCACCATTTTGAAACCACTCATTAGACATATTTAGTCCATATACACTAATGTTGTTATCAAGTGGCACTCCATTATACATATCTTTAAAGATTGTAGTATTTGATTTTTTTAGACTATTAAAAAAATCCATTTCATCACAAACAATTTCCTCAGTGCGATGATTAATTTTAACATAATCAACTAAGTCATGATTTCCCATAGTTATAAATGTTTTATATCTATCATCATAATAATCAAGAATTTGTTTTACTGCTTCATTTCGAGGATCGCTTATTGAATCTAAAACATCACCCGGAATGGTAATAAAACTTGGATTAATACTCTCAATTATTTTATATACTTCCTCTAGCTTATTACTATCGCTATGTATATCAGAAATCAAAACAAAGTGGTCTTTCTTATTAATTAAAGGTGAATGTAACTCTATTTCATGAACTCTAATTTTCATTTGACTACCCCCTTGGTTTGCTAGATATCCTAGCATAAACGCCTAAAAGTATCAACAAATTAAATCAGTTTTTCTAGTTTAAAAAATTTAAAACAAAAACTAATAAAAGTGTGTTACAATAATTCTGGGAGGTTACAATAGATGAATTATATACCAATTGGATTTAAAACAGATTATTCACTTTTAAAATCGCTATTTAAAATAGATGATATTATTGATTTTGCATTAAAGAATAATTCAAATTATATTGGTATATTGGATGACAATCCATATTCTATCGCTGAATTTTACTATAAATGTAAACAAAACAACCTTAAACCCGTTATAGGTATTTCATTTGATATAGAAGGGTATAAAATATATTTTTACTTAGAAAATTTTAATGGATACAAAAATGTTATTAAATTAAAGTATTTATATGATACCGGTAAGCTTAATTTGAACGTTTTAAAAAAATTTAACTCTGGTTTAATAATGGTATTGCCATGTGAAAGTATAAATCTTTATAGTAGGCTTAAATTAGTCTTTAAAACATATCTTTCTTACAAAAATAGTTATGAATTAGATGTTATAAAAAACTATACTAAAAATATAGTATTTTTAAACGAAGTAACAATTAAAAATAAAAATGAAGAAAAGATACTTAAAATACTATATAAAATTAATGATTTAAAATATGAAAACAGTGAGAACTATATACTAAATGCAACCAACGAAGATATTAAAACTGTTCAAAACTTTGTTCAAAACATAGATTTTAAATTTGAGTTTAATCAAAACTTTATACCATCATTTACTAAAAATAAAGAAGACTCTATTAACTTATTAAATAATCTTGCTTTAAAAGGATTATCTAAAAGATTAAATAGAGTTAAAAACAAAATCTATATAGATAGATTAAAGTATGAGTTAGATGTCATTAATAATATGAATTTTACAGATTATTTTTTGATAGTTTATGATTATGTTAAATATGCTAAAAAAAGTAATATTTATGTAGGTCCAGGCCGTGGTAGTGCAGCGGGTTCGTTGGTATCATACTCACTTGGTATAACAAATGTTGATCCAATTAAATATGATTTATTATTTGAAAGATTTTTAAATCCTGAAAGAGTTACCATGCCTGATATCGATATGGACTTTGAAGATATAAAGAGAAATGATGTTATAGAGTATGTTAAGAAAAAGTATGGACATGAGAATGTCAGTTTAATAATTGCTTATCAAACAATGAAAGCAAGACTTGTTATTAGAGATGTTGGTAAGGCCTTAAATGTTGATTCAAACGTTGTAGATAAATTATCGAAAATGATTGATCAAAAGTTTACATTAAAAGAAAATCTAAGAAATTCTGCTATAATTGAATATGTTAAATCCAATAAATTACAAACATTCTACAAACTTTGTATCAAGTTGGAAGGATTAAAGAAAAATACAACTATTCATGCGGCAGGTGTAATCATATCAAATGAAAAAATATTTAATGTTGTGCCAGTTTATAAAAATGAAAACGATTTAATAGCAGGTTTTACAATGGAATATTTGGAAAAAATAGGACTTTTAAAGATGGACTTTCTTGCTTTAAAGAATTTAAATCAAATGCATAAGATAGTTGATAAAATTGATTCATTTGATATAAATAAGATTCCTTTGAATGATAAAAAAACACTGGATATATTTAGAGAAGCTAATACAGATAATATATTCCAATTTGAATCAAATGGTATGAAAAACTTTTTAAGAAAATTAAAACCTTCTTCATTTGATGATTTAGTTAGTGCCAATGCCTTGTTTAGACCAGGACCAATGGATAACATAGATACTTATGTAAAAAGAAAAAATGGTAATGAAAAAATTGACTATTACCATCCATCTTTGGAAAATATTCTTAAACCTACATATGGTATAATTGTGTATCAAGAACAAATAATGCAGATTTTATCTGTTATGGGCGGATATTCTTATGCTAAAGCAGATCTTATAAGAAGGGCAATGTCTAAAAAGAAAAAAGATGTTATGGATAAAGAAAAACAAAACTTTATAGAGAGTGCAAAACAAAACGGATATGATGAAGCTTTAAGTACGAAGGTTTATAACATGATATTAAAGTTTGCTAATTACGGTTTTAATAAATCTCACTCTGTTGCATACGCTCTTCTTGGTTACCAAATGGCATATTTGAAAGCAAATTATCCTAAAGAGTTTCAAACAATTAATTTAAATATGAATTTTTCATCTAACTCGAAAATTAAAGATATAATTGATGAAGCCTTAGGTAAAAATATTGAAATAGTTAAACCAGATGTAAATATTAGTAAAGAAAGTTATGAAATACTTGACGATAAAATAGTTTTACCATTACATTCAATTAAAAATATATCATCAACTATTTCTAAACAAATTTTTAACAATAAACCATATAAAGATTTTTTCGATTTTGTATTAAAAAATAAAAAGATCTTAAAGGAAGATAATCTAACTACATTAATTAAAGCGGATGCCTTAAGCTCTATTTATAAACATAGAAATACTTTACTTGAAAATATAAATTCTGCCTTTAATTATGCAGACCTTTGCGAGAAGTTAGATATAGACTTAATAGAAAAACCTGAATTAGAAGAATCTACATTGCAGGATGAACCAGTAGATGAGTTAGAATATTTTGGCTTTTATGTAAGTGGTCATCCTGCAAAACTAAATAGAACAAATGAAATACCTATATCTAAGTTAAATAATTACTTAAATAAAAAAGTAAATATCATTTGCTTAGTTGATAAAATTAACGAAATAAAAACCAAAAAGAACGAACCAATGGCTTTCTTAAAAATATCTGATGAATCAGGTAAAATTGATGCAGTGGTATTTCCAAGAAATTTTGAACTTTTATCAAGTATTGAAACAAATTCTTTAGTAAGAATTAATGCTCAAATAAACACTAAAGATGATAAAATTCAGTGTATTGTTAATGATATTAGAATAAAAGGAAGTGATTAAAATAATGAAGTTTTTTGAAGATTGTACTTCTAGGCATATTAAATGGAAAAGATTACCTGGTGGTGGAACGCTTTATAAAGTTCCCGCTAATAATGAAAAGGGTTTTAATTTCGATTACTATCTTTTTTTGCCAGATGAAATGAATAAAACAACAACAATTTTTTTTGAAAGCATGAATTACAAAACAAGCGATAATTTTTCTTATGATGAAGCAATGGAATATTGGAATACAAGATTTTTAGGACAGAAAATACATTTTCTTAATCAAAACACTAATTATCCTGTTTTATATCCATTAATTCCAAGATATTATGATGAGAACTTAAAAAAGGAAATATATACAATTCAGCTTTCTAGTTCATGTTTAAGAAATGATATTAATGCAAGATACAAACGTATAGACAATCAAGTAGTACAAATGATTAATGATGCAAGCGAAAGATTAAGAAAAAATAATATTGAAGTAGATGATAAAATAATAGTAAATGGTTTTTCTGCATCAGCAAAATTTGCTAACAGATTTGCTCTGCTGCATCCTGATAAAATTAAAATAATTATCGCAGGTGGATTAGGTGGTTGTTTAACACTTCCTTTAAGAGAGCTAGACGGTGAAACTCTGGTATATCCCGTTGGTGTTGGGAATGTAGATGTAATTACTGATGAAATGCTAGAAGAATTTAAAACCATTAAGCAGTTTTACTTCCAGGGAACTAATGATAAAACCGATGCATTTGCGTCAACTACGGATGATAATTATGAACCTTATTTTAAAGGTATTATTGAGGAAAATGAATTAAAACAGTTATATAAGGTATTTGGAAGAGATATACAAGATAGATGGAAAAAAACACAGGAATTATATAGTCAGTTTAATTGTAATGCGATATTCAAAACATACAATTCAAATCATGGTTACACCGATGAAATAGAACACGATATTATTTCGTTTTTGAATGACAATAAAAAAACTCATCGATTAAGATGAGTCTTTTTTAATAGTTTTCTGCTTTTAATTCCATATAGCTTTGTGGATGATCGCATACTGGACAAACATCAGGTGCGTTTTTGCCATAGTAAACATGTCCGCAGTTTCTACAAATCCATACTTTTTCTTCGTCTCTTTCAAATACAATGTTGTTATTTATATTATCAAGAAGAACTTTGAATCTTTCTTCATGATGTTTTTCGATTTCGCCAACCATTTCAAATAACTTAGCGATATCATCAAATCCTTCTTCCTTAGCAGTTTCTGCGAACTCCTTGTACATTTCTGTCCATTCATAGTTTTCACCAGAAGCTGCATCTTTTAAATTTGTAATAGTATCTGGAACTGCACCATCATG
>CADBSQ010000080.1 GCA_902797415.1 uncultured Erysipelotrichaceae bacterium
CCTTTTATTCACCGTAATACTTATGCGAGAATCAAATTCTCTATAAGCATTTAAAAGTATTCCAAGATAGTACGATACAAAGTATGTATGGAACAACGACAAAAACACCGATGAATGATGATATTTTGATAATTATTTTACCGATGAAATTAACGAAATAAAAAAAGAAATCCATGAAGAGGAAAGCAAAAAAACATTATAATCTTTAAACTAGTATTTATTTGATATAAAACTCATTTAATGATAAAATTAACTTAAGAGGGTAGTATTATGTTTTATATAGTTTTATTTATAACAAAAGTATCTCAAATATTAATCAAAATAATAGGAAGAAACGCATCATATTTTCCTGGGAAGATTGCCGTTACTTTATATCCAGACTTTTTAAAAAAAATAGATAAACCTAAAATAATAATTGGCGTTACAGGGACAAATGGTAAGACAACGGTTTGTAATCTTCTAGTAAATTTCTTTGAAGCAAATAACTATAAAGTTTTAGACAATAAATATGGCACTAATGTTAATTCTGGAATTGCCAGTTCATTTATAAAAGGTGTAAGCTTTTTTAATAAGTCTAAATATGATTATGCAGTGCTTGAAATTGATGAAAGAAGTTTTCCAAGAGTATTACCATACATAAAACTTGATTATTTAATATGTACCAACTTATTTAGAGACTCTATAAGACGTAATGCTCATAGTGAATTTATATTTGACATAATTAATAACAGCTTAAATGATGATATAAAACTAATATTAAATGCTGATGATATCATTAGCTCAAGTTTGGGAAATAAAAATAAAAAAGTATACTTCGGTATAGATAAACTTGATACTGACTTAAAGGAATCTATAAATATTATTAACGATGCTAGAATATGTCCTAAATGCTATGAAAAGTTAACTTATGAATATGTAAAATATCATCATATAGGTAAAGCTTATTGTCCTAAATGTGGATTTAAATCAAAGGATGCAAACTATTTAATAAAAAAAATAGATTATGATAATAAAGAAATAACTGTTTTATCTAACGGAAAAAAACAAAAATATCATTTAATTTCTGATAGTTTGTATAATATTTATAATGAGATTACCATTGTTTCTTTATTAAGTGAGTTAAATATTGAAGAAAATAAAATAGAAGGCTTTTTAAAAAATTGCGTTATAGTTGAATCAAGATTAAAAGAGGAAACTATAAATGGCATAAGTGTGATATCCCATATGGCAAAAGGACAAAATGCTATCGCTTGTTCATGTGTTTTTGATTATGTTAGTAAAAAAGAAAACAAAAAAGAGGTAGTTCTTATGCTTTATGATCACTTTGATGCACGTGCTTCTAGTGAAAATTTGACTTGGATATATGATACAGACTTTGAATTATTAAATAATCCCTTAATTGAAAAAATAATTGTTTATGGACCAAGAGCTAAGGATTTTAAACTTAGATTACTGCTTGCAAATGTGGATAAAAACAAAGTTTCCACAGCAAAAAATTATAATGATGTAATAAATAGTTTATCTTTTAAAAAGGATAAAGATATATACATTTTATTTGAACTATATGATGAAAAGGATGCAACTGAGTTAAGAAAGAAAATTATTGACAAAATAAAAGGGGGTAAATCATGAAAAAGATTGAAGTCTTGTACAGTGAAGTGTGTAATCTTTTTGGCGATATTTTTAACATTAAATACTTAGGAAGATTTGATGATATAGAAATAATATACACTTCTTTAAATGAAAAACCAAGATTTGTTGATGAAAAAATTGATATGATTTATATATCACCCATGACAGAGCATACACAAGAATTAGTCATTGAAAAATTAAAACCTTATAAGAAGAAAATTTTAGAACTTGTGGAAAAAAAAGTAATATTCTTTTTGTCGGGGAATGCTTTAGAAATCTTTGGTAAATATATTGAGAATGAAGACGGCTCTAAGGTAGAAGGCCTTGGTATTACTTCTTTATATGCTAAAAGAGATATGATGCATAGATATAATTCTTTATTTTTAGGTAAATTTAATGATATAAAGATTGTGGGTTTTAAATCGAGTTTTAGTCAATCTTTTGGCATAGAAGAACCATTGTTTAAAGTTATAAAAGGAATAGGATTAAATAAAGAATCTAACGTTGAGGGTTTTAGAATTAAGAATGTTTTTGGTACCTATGTATTAGGGCCAATACTAGTATTTAATCCACTTTTTACAAAACATATACTTGATTTATTAGGTGTTAAATACAAAAAATTAGAGCTTGAAGAAGAACTAATGGATTGTTATAAAGATAGATTAGAAGAATTTGAAAATAATTTTACAAAATTTGATTAGGGAGGATTTTTTATGGGTAAAAGAATATTTAATAAGTATGAATCAAATGTAAGGAGTTATTGCAGAGTATTTGATGAAATTCTCGATTATGCAAAAGGTTCTATTATTAAGGACATTAAAGGGAAGGAATACATTGATTTTTTCTGTGGAGCAGGAGCATTAAACTATGGCCACAACAATAACTATATCAAAAGAGAGGTGATGAATTATTTAAGAGAAGATCGAATAGTTCACTCACTTGATATGTATACAAAAGCTAAATTAGACTTTTTAGAGTTTTTTGAAGAAAAGATTTTAATACCAAGAAAGTTTAAATATAAAATTCAGTTTACTGGTCCTACTGGAACTAACGCAGTTGAGGCATCACTAAAACTTGCAAGAAAAGTTAAACAAAGAAATAGTATTTGGTGTTTAATGGGATGTTTTCATGGCATGAGTTTGGGTGCTCTTTCTTTAACAAGTGACTCATCCTCTAGAGGCGGAGCAGGAGTGCCACTAGAAAATGTAGTTCATATTCCTGCTCCATATATGTTTGACGGGTTTGATACTATTAAATATATGCAAACACTTCTAGATGATGATCATTCAGGAATTGAAAAGCCTGCCGCTTTCATCATGGAAACAGTTCAGGCGGAAGGTGGAGTTCACGTATTTGATGATAAATTTTTAAAAGATGTTGAAACTTTTTGCAATGAAAACGACATACTCTTAATAATAGATGATGTTCAAGTAGGCAATGCAAGATGTGGAACGTTTTTCTCATCTGAGCGAGCAAAAATTAATCCAGATATTGTAGTATTATCTAAATCAATTGGTGGTTTTGGAATGCCTTTTGCATTAACTTTGTTTAAACCTGAATTAGATATTTGGGAACCTGGTGAACACAATGGAACATTTAGAGGAAATAACCTTGCAATGGTTGCATCCAAAGCTGGACTTGAATTTATGATAAATGAAAATATCGAAAACGAAGTAAAAAGAAAATCTGCGATAGTTAAATCATATTTAGAAAAATACATTAAACCACTAAGTAAAGACTATGAAATAAGAGGAATAGGTTTAATATGGGGTATTGAAACTAATAATGGAAAACTTGCTGAAAAAATAAGTATTAATGCTTTTAAAAAAGGACTTATTGTTGAAAGAGCAGGAAGAGATAACTCAGTTATTAAGTTAATGCCAGCTTTAACAATTGATGATGATTTATTGGTTAAAGGTTTAGACATTTTAAAAGATGTAATGGAAAAAACTAAATAATAAATATTTATATTAAATAAATCTAAAAAAGAAAATACACCCTTGACTTAAACATTATTTATTATATAATGTTTATAGCTTAAAAAAGGAGTTGTCATGAAAAAAAATACGTTTATACAAGGAACAATAACCGCATATATAGCGATTCTTTTAACTAAAATATTAGGTGCTATATACGTTATACCGTTTTATAAAATAATTGGGGAAAATGGTGGTATACTTTATTCATATGCATACAATGTTTACGCATTATTCTTAGAAATATCAACAAGTGGAGTACCTACCGCAGTTGCTATTATAATAGCTGAGTATAATACTTTAAAAATGTTTAATGAGCGGGAATATACATATAAAGTTGCTAATAGGGCAATAGCTATAATCTCGTTTATAACATTTTTAATTATGTTTATCTTTGCTGGTTCGATTGGAAGCTTTTTTATAGGTAATTTAAAAGGTGGAAATGATATAGAAAGCGTTGCTTTAGTAATCAGAGTTATTTCGTTCTGTCTTTTAATCGTTCCATTTCTTAGTACTACAAGAGGTTATTTACAAGGTAATAAATATACTGCAGTTTCATCGTTTAGCCAGTTAATAGAACAATTCACTAGAATAGCCATCGTACTAGTTGGTTCATACGTAGCAATAAATATCTTAAACTTAAGTATACCTGTTGGAGTAGGATTTGCTTTATCAGGAACGGTTCTTGGAGCACTCGCAGCTTTCTTATACTTAAGATATAAAATTTATAAAAACAAAAAGTTATTTCAAAGAGGAGTAACACATTATAAAGAATCTACCGTAAAACAAAAAGAAATATTAAAAAAGATAGCAACTTGTGCTATTCCTGTAGTAATAATATCTATTACACAAAATCTTTACAATACAATAGATTTAAAATTAATTTTAGTTGGACTTAATATGATAGGCTATTCTGCTGATAAAGTAGAATTTATTGCTAGCATCATAATAACATGGGGTTCAAAAATATGTATGATAATAAACGCTTTAGCAACAGGTATGTGCATGAGTATAATACCATTTATCGTAAATAGCTATGTTAAAAAAGATAACAAAGAACTAAACAGAAAAATAAACCAAGCTATTAATACTATCCTTTATATAGCAGTGCCGTTAACTCTATTTATAATAATATACTCAAGACCTGTATATTACATATTCTATGGAGCAAATACATATGGATTCAACATATTAAGAGTTCTAGTTTTTGTAAACCTATTCTTTACATTATCACTAGTACTAAGTATGTCATTACAAGGAATGAAAAAATACAAAATAGTTTACTTAAGTACATTTACAGGACTTATCATTAATACACTTCTTGATGTACCAATGATACTACTTTTAAATAAGTTTAACTTCTATCCATATATTGGATCAATGGTTGCTACCATAATAGGGCAGATAGTTACTATTTTAATGGTGTTATTGTCTCTTAGAAAAGAATTTAAATTCTCGTATAGACCAATATTTAAAACTTTATCTAAAATGATTGTTCCACTTCTTATAATAGGTGTGCCATCACTATTTATACAAGGTATATTTGATTTAAATAATTATGTAAAAACATTTATACTACTCGCTTTTGTTGGCATTATTTATGTAGGAGTTTATGCTGCCTTAACATTTAAAAACCATTTATTAACAGATGTACTTGGAAATAGAATTATAAACAAATTATTAAGAAAGTCTAATTAAGGCTTTCTTATTTTGTTTGCAGGTGAATACTTGAGCCCATAGTATTAGACCTATATACTGACTCTTTACCATTTTTATACTTCATAAAACCATTACAATAAGCCATGTCTGAGTTATTTAAGTTTAACCATTTAGATATAAATTTTTTTCTAGATTCTAAATTCTTAAGTTTAGTATTTTTTATGTCAGAAGCTTTACCAATTAAATGTTTTGAATTTATTGAGCCGTTAATATTTTTATTATATTTAATACATCTAAGTCCACTAGTTATAATTATTGGACCATACGACTCTCTTAATACATTTAAATTGTTGATAAGGTTATAATCTATAATACCAGGATAACCAGTACAATATTTATTACAATGACATCTAAACTCTTCTAACTTAAAGTGCTTACTATTTAAAAAGTTTTTAACGTTTGTAAGAAGAACATCCGTATTTTTACCATATATACCATCTATATCAATTTGTCTTTTAAAGAATTTTTGTTGAAGCAGTTTATATGCTTTTTTTGTTATAGGTCCTTCCTTGCCATCGATTTTACCATTATATAAACTTATTCTTTTTAAAATAGTTTGTCTTTCTTTAATTGTTAACATAAAACCTCCATTGTATTTTATGAAAAAAAGTAGAATTATTTACAAAAAAGATAAAGAAATGGATGATGACTTTTATAAAAATGTGTTATTATATATAAGGTGATTTTATGGCAAGCAAATTAGACATACTTATTAAGAAGTTTGAGTGTTATGATTATGATTGGATGAACTTTCCAATAACGAAACATAATCCACTTACTTTTCATCACATGGAGAAAGCCAGTGAAAATGGAAAAAGAAACTTAAAAAACGGAGCATTACTAACCAATTCTGCTCATCAGTATTTACATATTATAGAAGAGCTAGACTATAAAAAATACGTAGTGCTTAACAAAATATTTACACTTATAAATATATCAGGGGTTAAGCCTAATATAGAGATAAGAGACTTTGTAGATTCTCTTTTAAACCAGTTCTATGAAGAACACAAATATGACAAAAACAGAAGAGGAGAAAAAATATTAAAAGGAAACTTTAATAACAGATTTAAAAATCTTTAACTTAACAATAAATTATGATATTATTAGGTTAAGGGGAATATAAGTAATATATAAAAGAAAGGAGAGGTTTATATGCTTTATATAGTACTTGCTATTGTTGCAGTTATTGCAATATACATATTTTCAACTTATAATGGTTTGATTAAACTAAAAAACAAGGTAGAAGAGGGATTTTCTACGATGGATGTCTATCTAAAGAAAAGATGGGACTTAATTCCAAACTTAGTAGAAACTGTTAAAGGTTACGCTAAACATGAAAAAGAAACATTAGACCAAATTACTGAACTAAGAAAAGGTTCTTATAACTCTATGGATGATGATTCTAAAATGGAAGTTAACAACAAGCTTAGTCAAAACATTACAAAATTATTGGCTGTTGCTGAAAACTATCCTGAATTAAAAGCAAGTGATAATTTTCAACAATTGACTGCAGAGTTATCTAAAATTGAAGAAGACATTGCTCAATCAAGAAAGTATTATAATGGTACAGTAAGAATTTTTAATGATAAAGTTCAAATGTTCCCAAGTAACATAATCGCTAATATGCTTGGTTTCAAATCTAAAAAAATGTTTGAAGCTAATGAAGCAGAAAGAGAAAATGTTAAAGTTGAATTTTAGAAAAGTGTTATATACCCTTTTAATAGGGTTTCTTTTCATAACAAATGTAAACGCTCAAGAAGCATTTGTTATAGACAGTTTTAATATTGATGTTAAAGTAAATGAAAATTATTCACTTGATGTAACAGAAGAAATTAATGTTAATTTTTCTGAGTACAGACATGGTATATACAGAGATATTCCAACATCAGGTACGCTTGTAAGACAGGATGGAACATCTTCGAATTTTAGAGCGCGAGTTAAAAATGTTGAGGTTAATGAAGAATTCGAATCAAGCTCTGAAGGTAATGGAATTAGAATAAAAATTGGTGATCCAGATAGAACCATTACGGGTCAAAAAACATATAGAATAAGTTATACATACTATATGGGAAAAGATCAGCTAGATAACTTTGATGAATTTTATTATAATTTAATCGGAGAAGGCTGGGATACAACTATTTCTAA
>CADBSQ010000081.1 GCA_902797415.1 uncultured Erysipelotrichaceae bacterium
AATACTCTTTAATAATAGAATCATCTAAATCGCTTAAATCTAAATCTAGTATTGATGCTAAATCAGTAGAAATCTTTATTTCATCTTCTTTATTCTTTTTATTAAGTTTATTAAATATTAAAGTATTTACACCTTCATTTTTAACAAGTACTTTCCCATTTCTATCAAGTATTCTTCCTCTATTTGATGATGATAAAAAGGTAGTTTTATTTTTAATCATCTTATATTGTTTTTCATAATAGTTATATTTGTAAGCACATATATAAAAAACTCTTAATAAAGAGATTACTAAAAATATAAAAATAATAAAATACATAATTATTCGTTTATTTCTCATATCAATCATTATTATTATGGTTATTTTTTAAAAGTTTAAACATATAATATACTGGTGATATAATGTTTATTTTGATTAAAAACTATGTTGATAAAATGACTATTGAGGACATCAAAAACTTTGCAATAAAGAATAATATATTTTTAAGCGATAAAGAACTTGATTTTACGTTTAGTTTTATTAAAAGAAATTATGAGGCTTTATATGCAAATCCTAATATAGATTTATCTAGATTCAAATCTAATTTTAGCGAAGAAAATTATAATAAAATTATTAATTTAATTGATAAATTAAAAATAAAATATGCACAGTATTTAAAATAATGTGCATATTTTATTAGTTCAAGAGTTGTGATAAAAGCCCGCGCGCACTGCAGGTGGTAGACCACATATATGCTTTAGGAGCCAAGGTGTATCCCAAGTTTTCGACACCACATATAATTAGGTCCCCTATAAATCACAAATAGTCGGTTTTTATTGATACCCTCGAACAATTTAATTATAACACTAAACGTTTAAAAAGTATACATAAAAATTATAATTTTTAATATTTTTAAATAGGTGAATATTTATGAAAATGAAGAAAATTCCAAAGATTTTAATAGTTTTTTTATTATATTTTATGTATGTATTTTTTATGTCAACTCTTTACTATAATGGTTTAGTGTCATCAGTTTTTGTTGTTGATTTTAATTTAGTATTTGTATTTTTATTTATTTATTTTGTAAATAACAAACAGAATCATACTCTTCTAAAAGGAGGAGTAACTATTGGTGTATTAATAATAGCAAATTTATTATTTGTCAGGTTATTTACTATTAAAACATTTATATATTATTTTATAATATTGTTCGCTTTTTATTTAGGTGGTTTAGACAAAAAAAAGGAATCATGAGCAGATTCCCTTTTTATATTCATAATTGAATGGTGCAATGATAATATCACCTTTATTTTTTCCATCGTTACAGAATATTATGGAATATGATGAATTTTTAATGTTTGCTACTCCTCCATCACGGTAAACTGTAGCTTCATCACCCTTTTCATCCGCTATCATTGCTTTTTTGATCTCATCAATGGTAAGTCCACTATTTAAAGCTTGTTCTAGACTAACTTCATGACCACTTTTTATACAGTTAATATTTTTCATATTATATGAATAAAAGTTGGCTCCATTATATGTAAATATTTTTGATTTTTCTCTTTTAGTAGTTTCTGCTGTAATCTGAAAATCAAAAGTGTTAGATTTAGCTGTTTTACCAATACAAATTATATTAATAATTAAAACAATAAAAGAAATAATAGCAAATATTAGCATCGTATAAAAAATAAAATCTACTTTTTCCTTTTTTGCTAAAACCACTCCTATTATATTAAATATTAGAATCAATATAGTGGTTACAACCATTCCAATACCACTTGAAATAATTCCGACCATAGACATAAACATAAGTATTAATATAACGACAGTTAAACTAATAATAAACAAATATTTTTTCATATTTTTTTCCTTTCTATCCTACTACTATCTTTAATATGTACATTATAGCACTTTTATTTAAAAAAGTAACTAATAAACCTAATGTTAAGAATGGTCCAAAAGGAACCTCTCCATCAGGTGACTTTTTATTGATTATAATTGCATATGGTAGTGCCATAAAACAAGCAAATACAAGAGATACTAAAAATAAATTATATGGTAGAACCAGTCCAGTTATGAATGATAATTTTATATCTCCACCACCAAGACTTTCTCTTTGAAATATAGCATCACCAATTATTTTTATAACAAACATTAAAACAAAACCAAAAACTCCATAAAGAAAAGCTAGATATATTCCTCTTAATCCAGAAGCTAAAAACGTTAAAACAAATATTATTATAATGCTAACAATCAAGCTACTATCTAGGATTATTAAACTCTTTAAGTCGCTTAAACAAATAGATAATAAGAGTGTACAAATTGTCATTCCTATTAATGTATCATATGTAAAACCATATACTAAGAAGCATATTACATATAGTATGCCAAGAAGCAATTCACTTAGCAAGCAATCAATACCTATTTTTTCTTTACACTTACTGCACCGCCCATTTAGAGCAATATAAGAAAAAATAGGTATAAGCTCGTACCACCTTAAAACCTTACCACAACTATTACAATGACTTCTAGGACTAACAATAGATTCATGATTAATAAGTCTGGTTACATAAAGATTAATAAATGAAGCTATTATAGCCCCAAACATAAATATAAATATATATACTAAAAACATAAACAAAACCTCACGATAGTAAATTACTATATAATCCAAACATTGGCATCAATACAGCGATCATAACACCACCAACTATTACAGCTAAGAACAATATCATAAATGGCTCTATTAGAGACTTTAATGTTCCAACTAAAGCCTTATGTTGCTCTTGATAATATGCTGATACTCTAGCCATCATCTCTGCTAATTGACCTGTGTTTTCACCAGTAACAATCATATGATATGCAATACTTGGTACTGCCCAATGATCATTAAATGAATCACTAATTCTATTACCTTTAGCAATGTTAGTAATTGTATTAACCATTATTTCTTTATATATTTCATTATTTGTTAATTTACTTAATATATCGATAGTATCAGTAATAAACACATCATTTTTTAATAAAGATGCAAAAGTCTTAGTAAAAATCGTCATCTCGTTAGAAATGATAATTTGTCCAAAAACTGGCAGACGCATAAGCATTGTTTGAAATGCCCTTCTAAATGGATAAACATTTTTGTATGCCATAAACACAATAAATATAAGTATAAATGTTATTATTAGCATTTTAAAAATGTTAGCTGTTACAAAAGCACTAGTTTTTATTACAAATGATGTTAGTGGATTAAGCTGAGCACCGGCAGATGCATATATACCTGTAAATTGTGGTACTATTTTTACCATAATTATACCTATAATTACCACGGAAAAAATAAGTACTAAAACTGGATAACTAATCGCACTAATCATATCCTTTTTGGTTTTATTAATCTCAGTATAATAGTTTCCTAAGTCATCAAGGGCAACATCTAAATCACCCGTTGCTTCGGCTGCTTTTATCATGTTTATAACAAGATTAGGAAATGTATCACCTAGTCTTGAAAGTGCATTAGAAAAAGATTCACCCATAGTTAAGTAGTAAACTATAGCCTGCATTATTCTACTTTGAGATTTATCTTTTTTTAATTGCTCCGAAAGAATTCTTACAGACTCTGTTAAAGTAATACCAGATTTTATGTAAGTAGATAACTGCGTTAAAAAGAACATCAAATCTTTAGTTTTAAGTTTCTTAAAGCCAACAAATTTGTTACCATAAATAAAATTATGGAATTTAGATGGTTCTATAGAATATACTGTATATCCCTCTCCAGTTAGAAAAGTATAAATATCAAGTTTTGATACGCCAAAAAATATGTTACTTACAAGATTACCTCTGTGATCTAATGCTTTATATTTAAATACAGTTGGTTTATCAAGTCTTTTTTCTTGGCCTTCGCTAATCATTTTTAAAAGTGATTGTCTTTCGGCATCTAGTTTAGTTTCTGTCCTCTTTGATATTTTTTTCTTTCTTAAAGAGCTTAGACTCTTTTTATTTTTTCTCATTATTGTATTTACATCTTCTACGTTATTTGGATTTTCTTTGATTTCACCGTTCTCATCAAAATTTAGACTTACAGATAATTCTGTTTTTTTAATTTTTTTAGATGTAAATAATTTATAGTAAAGGTTAATAAGTTTATCAATTGGTTCTAAAACAGTGTATCTATATGTATAATAGGTACCTTCACATATATATATAAATACTTTCACGATAAAAATAAAAGGAAACAATACTATTTTTACTATATCTATATCCTTTTTAGTTGGTTCAGATTTTTCTTCAGCATTTGTTTCAGGTTTTGTTAAAACAGGTTGCTCTAGTTTTGCTGGTGCAGATTCTTGTTTTTCAGTAGGATTAACTTCCGTTTTAACATCAGTTTGCATAGCTTGCTCAACCGTTTTTTCTGCTTTAGAGTTATCTTCACTTTTCATGATAAACACTCCTTTATTCTTAAAATATTATAACATACTTTCTATAAACAATAAAGATATTTTGTAAATATAAAATGATAATTGAATAAACTATTATAGGTGATCGTTATGAACTTAGACACAAATAAATTTATTATTATAAGTAAAATTTTAAATGGTGCAGATAAAACAGTTAGTCTCATTAACGAAGTAAAACCAATTTATAATGATATTAAACCACTTATAGTGAAAGGATCAAATATATTAAATAAAAAAAACAAACCAACTAATTTTGTATCTCACCATTCCTCTGCTGTTATAGGTAATAATCCTAAATTTTTTGTTTAACCAAAAAACAGATTAAAATTTACATTTTATTTTTTATACATTTTTGGGTTATTGGAAATATGTTATATTTACGTTGCTTATTTAAGTGTAGTGTGAATTCACATAGTTTATAGAAAGAAGGATAATAGTGAAAAGCAAAATTAAGTGGTTTAATAATGAAAAAGGTTATGGATTTATTGAAAATGAGAATGGAGAAGATATTTTTGTACATTATTCTGAAATAAACATGGAAGGATACAAAACACTTAAAGAAGGAAATCATGTTAAATTTGATTTAATTCATACTCCAAAAGGTCTTCAAGCACATAACGTTATGCAGTTAAATTAAAAAAACCTAAATACTAGGTTTTTTTATAATTGTTTTAAAAATCCTTTTTTAAAAAGTACTACTAATCCACTTAGTGCTGCAGATACACCACCTACAAGTGAAAATGTAGAAATCTTTAAATCAGTTTGTGGATTATCTATTGAAGCTTTTCCTTCGTAGCTTCCTTTTGGTTGCCAAATAGCATAAAGAGTTAAATCTTTTCTATTTGTATATGTATCTCCATTATTGTATGCAACTTTTGTATCAGTTGGACTTAGTCCCCAACCTAAGAAAGTATAACCTTCTCTAGTTGGAATGAGTGTTGAAATTAGTGCATCTTTATCAGAGTCAAATTCTTCACTGTTTGGCATATTAGATACATTATCAGGTGTATTTTTATCATAATTAATTTTATATTTAGTTGTTACTGTAACGCTTGTATTCTGAGCTGGTGTTTGCTGTGTATTTGATTCACAGTATTGAACGTAATATACTTGTGGTTGTAAGTACCAATTCTTATCTCCAACTCTTACCCCACTACCAGCTTCATTTATATTGACATCATATGTTCTAGTAATAGAAAGATTAAAATCATTATTTGTACCTGAAGCGATTTCAGTTTCTCTTTCGATATCAGCCTTAGCATCAACACTAGCTGCTACCAAGTTACTAATTCCTATATTTGATAATGAAACTGTTTCAAATTTTTCAACTCTTGTTTGTGTTTGAACGTTTTCATGGAACCATTTAGTATGTCCTATATACATCTTACTTCCACTATTAAATGAACCTTGATTTATAAGAATTTGGTCATACATTTTATAATAATCTTCTAATGACCAAGAAGTAATACCATCACTTGATGTAGTACTGTTTTTATTGATTGTTACTTGACCATAACCAATATTCTTTTCATCAAATGTAGATAGATACACGTTGTTTTCAAATGTACCAACATTAGTATTTTGCCTTACGGCAGTAAAATAATCAGCAGTATTTGCTTCTAGTAAAAAGTAATAATTTGTATAAACATTTTTACAACTCGAAGCATCGATTGCTCTTGTAGATGTTTCAGCATTAACATTCACACATAGTAAGCATAAAATTAATGCAAACACTTTAATAACTTTTTTCATAATAAAACCCCCATTAGTAATTTATAGTTAGCTATTCTAACATAGTTTTATAAAAAGTCAAGAAAAAAAGACCTATTTAACACTAGGTCTTTTAATATATTTCATAAATACCATATTTACATATTCAAAACTGTTTTTTATTATTTCTTCCTCGCTTAGAAAATCATTTGTCGATAAGCCTAAGTTTTTAGCAACCACCATTATAGCATCTTTTTGTTTGATATTGGCCTTTAAACTTCCTCTTGCTCCATGATCGGAAGTAAAGCCACCAAGTATTCCACCGCCGATCAACAACGCTAAAGCGTTTGCACAATGATTTAAATCATACTTCATTATCGTTGCAATACAGGCCTCATTAAGAATATTTTCCTTAGTTTTACCGCATACTTCATACAAAAACGCCTCTATTCCAAGATGATTTTTCTCACAGTATTTTAATACTTTCTCTCTTAACTCTGAGTTTCCATATTTTTTTCTAATACCATTTACCCTTGTTAGGTATCTCGAGTCTCCCGTGTTAATATAAGTACAAACATTTAAAATTGCCGTTTCTTCGTCATAATTGGATATCATTGTATCAAGTATAATACGCATATCACTAATAACATCAACGATGTTTCTTTCTTTTCCATCATTGTAAAGGTAATTATTTTCATTTTTCATGAAATTATATATTTTATAGATATCTTCCTTTGTGCAGTCAGGATCTTTTGATTTCAAAATTATATTAAGAGTTCCCTTAAAATCTGATAATTTTTTTTCACTATCTAACTCTAAGGCATTTACTATATCGGGAGATTTGGAAGAAGGCATATGAAAGTCAGCAAATATCTTTTTTTGAATAAGCTCAACATATTTGTAAAAACTTTCAGCGCTAATTTCATCAAACCTATTTTCTTTAATCATATCATCGAAAAAAAACATAATTAGTATTGTTAGGGTTTGGCTAAGTGATATAATACCATCAGATGCTATACCTACACCACCATCATTTAATAAAAATGGATTGGGTTCTAATAACCCCTCCTGAATATATTCATTATTTTTTACGAAATCAATAATTTTATCAGCATCTTGCTCGCTTACTACACGCACTAAAACATTATCAACTCGAATGTCAGAACTCACTTTCGACACATGGGATATACCACTGTGTTCGATAAAATCAAATAGTTGTTCTACACCAAGCTCAATATGATCATAGTCAAGTGGGATGTAGAGCTTAATGAAACTCTTTTTATTGATTATATTTTGACTGCTAACAAACTGACAAAAATTCCCCCACTCTTCATCCACATACGCTTTTATTCCATACAGCCTTATTTTTTCTTTATTTTTATCGCTAAAATAATCGACCCATTTATCAAAATACTCTTTTCGAACTTTTTTTTGATATCCTTCTGAAAGAACTTTATGTCTTGTTAATAGATAATATATATTATCAAAATCTATTGCCCTATCACCATTTTGTTCAACTATTTTTTTTAAATGAGCAATTATTTTTTCAGTTTCCTCTATCCTGCTCATCTACCATTATTCCTCCAAGGTCCATTGTATCTTCAAGATTAATCTTTTCCATTTCTAAAGTATCGCTATTTTCTTCATCATCTGTAAGAAAACCATCTAAAGTATCTAATTCAATATCTCCTTTTTCTAAAGTATCAGGTATTTCATATTCCTTATCATCAATTTCTATTTTTACCATAATTCTCCCTCCTATTATAACGTAATTATAACATATAAAACAAAAAAAAACACCGTTAGGTGTTTTTTAAATTATAATTGTTTGAAAAATCTTTTTCTTTTTAAGAATGCTAATGCTGCACCAGAACTACTTACTGCTCCACAAACAGGTACTAAGTAATCACTTACTGCTGTTCTTGGATTATCTGGGTTATCAGTAGGTGTAGGATCTGGATTTCCTGGAGTTTCACCGTTCTTTTGCCAAATAGCATAAAGAGTTAAATCTTTTCTATCTGTATAATTATAATTAGCTATATAAGTTGTATGACCAGTTGAATCATCTGGAGTAGTTGACCAACCTAAGAAAGTATAACCTTCTCTTTTTGGTACTAAAGCAGAAATATTAACATCATACTCTATATTTATTTTTACGTTAGTTGGCATATTAATTACTGTGTCAGTTGTATTCTTTAAGTAAATTACTTTATAGAAATTAGTTATTGGACTGTCACCTTCTTTTTGCCAAATAGCATAAAGAGTTAAGTCTTTTCTTTCTGTATAGTTATAATTAGCTATATAAGTTGTATGACCAGTTGAATCATCAGGTCTAGTTGACCAACCTAAGAATATATAACCTTCTCTTCTTGGTACTAATTCTGAAATATTAACATCATTTTTAATATCAACTGTAACATTTATTGGCATATTAACTACAACATCAGTTGTATTTTTAATATATGTTACATTATATGTATTAGATTCTGGTGTTGGTGGATTATCATTATTTTTCTTACTACAATATTGAATGTAATATACAGCAGGATGGAAATTCCAATTTTTACCGTTGTATGATACGCTGCTTGCAGCTTTTTTACCATCGTAATCTCTGGCAATTGATAATCTCATTTCAGAACCAGCGTTATTTGAAATATTTGTTAATCTTTCAATGTTTGAAGTTCCGTTAACTGTAGAATTAATCATTTGATTAATTGAATCAGTACTTGGTACATGACTATTTTTGTTTTTGTTTCCATCATCGATGTCTACCCAAGAACCATGTGAGAAATATTGGTTGTTACCTTCAGTATATCTCGCATTGCTTCCTATGTTACCACCAACTTTTGATAGATATTTGTAATAGTCAGCTAATGACCAAGAAGTAATACCATCACTTGATGTAGTACTGTTTTTAGTTACTGTTACTTGTCCATAACCAACGTTACTTTCATCAAATGTAGTTAAATATTTGTTGTTTGTAAAATTACCAACGGTGTTTCTGTTTTTAGCAGAACCAGTGAAATAATCAGTTGTGTTTGCCTCTAGTAATAGATAATAGTTTGTATAAACGTTCTCACATGTACTAGTGTCAATTTTCTTTGATGCAGTTGCATTAACATTTAGAGTACCAATTGTAGCTAAAGTAGCTACGATTGCTAATCCCTTTAAACCTTTTTTCATTTTCAAAACCTCCCTGAAAGGTACCATTTTCTAGCCTTCTCCCTTTCTTGGGACGTTATTATAGTCATTTTTTGCTAAAAGTCAAGCTTTTTTTGTTAAAAACACCAAAAAAAAGACGTTTTAACGCCTTTTTTTATTAGAAAATACTATATTTGTTTAAATAATCTTTTTCTTCTTGAAATGAATAATCCTAAACCAGCAACTCCTGCTACAATAGCTGTTGCCATTAAATAGTCAGATACACCAGTTTTTGGACTCCATACTGCA
>CADBSQ010000082.1 GCA_902797415.1 uncultured Erysipelotrichaceae bacterium
TGATTCTTACATTTTTTTACTTAGCAAAGGTTTGTATTTTCATGCTTTAATCTTGTTTTTTCTATTTTAGATTCATTAACTTCTTCTAGAGTATAATATTCTTTTTCCTTCATGAGATTAAATATTTCTTTTTGTAAAGTTAAATAATCATTTAAGGCATTATTAAATACTTTTTCAACTGTTTTATTGCTTGATTCAATGTTTCCATGAAATAATATTTCACACATGTTTTTAGTTAAACTTAGTACATTATTTAATACATCTTTTTCTTCCATACTTCTCACCTACTTTAAAAGTTTATAAAAACTTGTAAAAGTTTTTTTGTTCCTTTCTAATAATTTATCTAAGTAAGTACATACATCTTCATCACATGATTCTTTTATAGATTTAACTATGCAATCTATTTGTTCTAAATGTGATAATGTATCATCTATATACATTAGTTCTTTTTCGCTCATATTATTCCCTCCACTATTATTATGAATCAATTAAAAAAAAATATACAAGAAACTAAATATTTCTTGTATGTTTTTGTACATGATCAGGTTCTTCGATATCCATTAATTCAAGTTCTGTTTCATCATACATTTCTTTATGCGAGAAAAATTCACAAAGGCATTCATGACAATCTTCATCAAAAAATCTACATCTATAACTTACAGAATCAATTTCTTCTCCTGGAGCACACAAGTCTAATTCTTCGCATTCAAAAACCATTTCCAAAGGAGTAATTTTCCCTTCTGCATGGATTTGTTCTATTTTATCTTCTGTAAAAGAACGGTAAAATGCTTCTACTTTCTTCTTAATTATGATATGTTCACATAAACCTTTGAGGGCAATTACTTTTCCGGTTTTAGTCTTCGCATAAATAGCACTGTTAATAAGTTCATCTTCGATGTCATCTAGATACATTAAAAAGAACTTCCTATATTCATCATAACTATTAAAGATATATACTTCATTTTTATTAACATCTCTAACCTCCATACCCATTTTTGTATTTGGTTTAAATACTTCTTGATGTAGCGTTCTTTTCAAACCCATTGTATGTAAGAGAAATCTTGTCATAAAGTCGACTCTTTGACTTTTTTTTAGATTTTTTTCATATGCTTTATTTGCTTCTTGTCCGATATCTATTACCTCTTTAACCTTATCTTCATGTCTTCTTTTGTTTTCTTCTATGGTCTCACCTGCTATGAAGAAACCATTTGGTGTTTGTATTTTTTTACCCTTGGGAACCCTTGCAAATGTAGGACCATCTCCTCCACCCCTCATTACAACAGTTGTATCTTTTTTATTTTTTTCCATCAAAACCCTCCAAATATGAACCTATTATAACATTTTTTTATTTTTTGGCAATAAAAAAAACGATTAATCAATCGCACTAAATTTTATAATATGGGGCGAAATGTGGGGATCGAACCCACGCGTACTGGAGCCACAATCCAGCGTGTTAACCACTTCACCAATTCCGCCATGACAAGAGTATAATACATTATTTTTAAAAAAAAAGCAAGTTTAACTATAAAAAATTAAAAATATATAGTATAATCTACATAGGATGTGATAATATGAAAACAATTAAAAAAATCGGAGATTTCATTGCAAATCTATGGAATGCTTACTCTGAATTCATACATAGTATATTTCCAAACGAATTAGGTGATTTTGCTGAATATATTGTTGCCATTGTTGTTGCGGTAATAGTTGTAAAAATAGTTTCATCAATTGCATTTAGAACTAAATCTAATGGATAAGATAAACTTTTGTTATTTTTACCCCCTTGACTTTTAGTTCGTTTTTTAAATCAATATCATCTATTGTATCTAAATATTTCATTTCAAAATTATAAATAATATCTTTTAAAGATTCACCATTTATATAATCACAAAAATCATATGAGCATATGATTTTTATTTTATGTTCTAGTTTTTTTTCTTTTATTTTGTATTCAAAGTTTAAAGTATTCACATCATTTAAAACTATCCCATCAGATTTAGATTTTACATTTATACTTATGACTAATAAAAATATTATTAAAACCATGAATACTTTTTTCATTTTATCACCATAATTATTATGATCAAAAATTAAAAAAGAATGCCTATAAGCATTCTACACAAGTATCATTTAAACATCTAAGTGCACATAAACAATTTAAATTTATTGTAAAAAAACTATTTGTACTAACATAAGGATATATGCTTGTTGTATCATCATTTTCCGCGAGTACTCTAAACGTTGCTGCACCGTTTTCTATTTTTTCTACCCTGAATACGCTTGAGCATGTATTTTCATCATCACATGATATAACTTCTTTACTAGTAGGCATTGCAAGTGGTACACCATTTGAACCACATAAATAGAGAACTACTGGTCTAGTGTTACAAACACAGGAAATTTCTGCGCATCCTAAAACAGGTCTATCACATGTATCGATTGAATTTAAAGGACAAGATGCATTTTGTTGTAAAACACAAATCACTTCTAAAACTTCACTTAAACCACTTGTGCTTGAATTATTATTACACATAATATCACCCTTTCATATCTTTCATTAATAATTTATGTGAAATTAAAAATAATGTTCTTTTGAAAATTTTTGTATCTTTTTTTTTAAAAAAGTTGTATAATTTGTATAGGTGATTTTAATGAACATAGATTATTTGATTATTGCAGCAGTGCTAATTATAATACTGCTTATTATTTTCAAAGTCACGAAAAAAGGTTTCGATGAGGAAATGAATAAGTTAGTAGCATACCTAGGTGGAAAAGATAATATAATTGATTGTGTTATGAGCAAATCAAGGTTTAAAGTTACGCTAAAAGATACTAGTAAAGCTAATAAAGAAGGAATTCAAAAATTAGGTGCTAAAGGAATTGTTGAAATAGATAATCAGTTAAAAATAATTTTTGATAAAAATTCTAGAACTTTAAAAAAGTACATAAAAGATATGCATTAAAATCAAATTTTAATGCTTTTTATTTTGAAGGAGGTTTTTAAATGGATTATACAAATTTACCAAAAAGAAACATACTAGCTATTGATATAAAAAGTTTCTTTGCTTCCTGTGAATGTATTGAACGAGGATTAGATCCATTTAAGTATCCTTTAGTAGTTGCTAATCCTAAAAGAAATGGATCAATTACTTTAGCAGTTACCCCCTTTTTAAAAGAGCAAGGTGTCCCATCTAGAACTAGA
This sequence comes from uncultured Erysipelotrichaceae bacterium, assembly GCA_902797415.1. GTDB lineage: Bacteria > Bacillota_I > Bacilli_A > RF39 > UBA660 > RUG11867. The sequence continues at coordinate 3,203 of CADBSQ010000082.1, forward strand.
CTATACAAAATACCAAAAAATATTAAATATAAAATAGTCCCTCCTAGAATGAGCTTATATGTAAAAAAAAGCAAAGAAGTAGTTGGTATCTATCAGTCTTTTATAAGTATCGATGATATTCATATTTATTCTATAGATGAATGCTTTTTGGACGTTACAGATTATTTAAAGATGTATAAAAAGACTGATTTAGATTTAGCTAAAGAAATAATTAAAACCGTTAAAGAAAAAACCGGACTAACTGTTACATGTGGTATAGGTCCCAATATATTAATTGCTAAAGTAGCTATGGATATAGAAGCTAAAAAAAGCAAAGATTTCATTGCTAAATGGACTTATGATGACATAGAATCTAAATTTTTTCCAATCACTCCCTTATCTAAATTTTGGGGTATCGGAAAGCGAATGGAAAGAAACTTAAACCTATTAAAGATATATTCTATTAAAGACTTAGCATATTATGACAAGTCTAAACTTATTAAAAAGTTTGGTATTATGGGTGAAGAATTATATAATCATGCTTGGGGTATAGACTTAAGCCTAATAAGTGATTTCAAAAACCATAAAACAAAAGATAAGTCTATCGGACAAAGTCAAGTTTTATTTAAAGATTATAACGATGAAAATATTAAAATTATAATTAAAGAAATGGTTTATAATTTAGCAGAACGTCTTCGAAGAAATCATAAAAATACAACAGTAGTATCCCTTGGTATTAGATATTCTAAAAACTATGGTGGAGGATTTTATCATTCTAGAAAGTTAGACTCTTCTACTCATAATATTGAAATAATTTATAAAATGTGTTTGTCTATATTTAACAATTATTATGATGATGCCCCTATTAGAAGTGTTAGTATAAGTTTAGGTGGATTGGTTGATAATAATATTGAGCAGCTTAGTCTTTTTGAGGATTATAAAGAAAAAGTAAAGACAGATAGTACTTTACAAGCAGTTGATAGCATCAAAAAGAAATATGGTAAAAACAGTATCATAAAAGCGTCCAATCTACTTAAAGATTCCACTGCTATAGAAAGAAATAAAAAGTTAGGTGGTCATAACAAATGAGAGACAGAGGCATGAAAAAATGGAAACCATTCAATGCAGTGGTTCCCTCTTCATATCTTAAAAACCAAGAAACTTTACCAGTTCCATCCTTAAGTGAAAATGAAATACTAGAATGTGAGGAACTATTAAAAAAAAGTTTATATACAAAAATCAAACTAAAAATAACATTCCTTTACAATAATAAAAAACTATGTAAAGAAAAAACTGTGAAAAGAATAAACAATGTAAATAAAAACATTTACTTTACAGATAATTCTTATATTAATTTTAGACAGATTTATAAAGTAGAAAAAAAATAACGATATTATTTACCGTTATTTTTTTTAGTGTTTTTTGTAGAATCACTACTTATATCTTTAATAAAGTTTTCAACACTTGTTTTAAGTTCTGAAGCATATTTTTCAATAATAGGTTTGCCCTGTTTAACAGCTTCCTTATATATTTCATTAGCTTTTTTAATAATAACTTTACCTTTTTCAGTAGCTATTTGACTTACTTTTTCAGAATCTAATGTTTTAAATTCCTTTTCTAAATCTTCCAACTTTTTTTGGAGATTATCTTTTACTTCATCAACATCAATTTTTTTAATTTCATCCATTAAATTTTGTGAAGCATTTTTAACTTTTTCTCTTGTTTTATCACCTTTCTCTGGGGCTAGTAGAAAACCTAATCCTACTCCAAGAGCAGCCCCTGTTAAAAATTTTTTAAAACCTTTACTCATAATCATCTTCCTCTCTATTATTATTTTTTTTCTTTAAAACTCTTTTTACTATTTTACTACCTAAATCAGTAGCTCGAGCAGTAAATCCTTCTACCTTATTAGTAGTAAAATCTATGATGTTAAAAAGTCCATTTAAAGAGTTAACCTTTGTTTCAACATTATCGAGTACATTGTTAGCTCTATCAATTAACTCTATTAACCTCATCCCTAATATTATACCTATAATTATTAAAATTATTAATAAAAAATATATACATATCGGTAAAAAAGATTGTAAAAATAGCATTATTTTCCTCCTTCATAAAGTGAATCGATTAAATCAAATAAATCGTCTGTATCTTCATTGACAGGTTTTTCTTTTGGTTTTTCCTTTTTGGCTTTTGGTGTATTTTCTGTTTTTTCTATAATTGGTGTATCTTCTTCAACCAAAAGATCATCTATACTTATACCATCGTTTCCTACGCTCTCTTTTATATCATCGGCCTCATCTATTGAATTAATAATTTCATCACTCTGTTTAGAAATGGTTATATTAACTTCCTCTTCTATAGTTCCATAAGCTTTTTTTCTAACCTCATCTAAATTAGGTTTATTATCAAAACTTGATCTAGTAAAGCTCCGTTCTTCCCTAGAAACTATATCATCCTTAGTATAGTTCTCATTTAAAATTCCATACACAGGAGATATAATTGGTGATAGAGAAAATGGCTTTTTTTCTTCCTTACCATGAGCATAATTAGAATATCTAGGACTTTCATTTCTTCTTATATCACGCTTGTATTCTTTTGGTTCTTCACTTCTAGTTGTTCTTGGTGAAAACGAACCACTAACTGGTGAAACTTCCCTTTTGTTATCCACTATTTCTAGTTCATCATCATCAAAAACAGGAAAAGTAAATGAGCTTGTTCTAACCTCTTCATCAGCTTCTTCCTTAAGTTTTGGCATATCAAACAGTGTATCTGAAAACTTTGGTGTTTCTTCTACCTCTTTCATTTGAACACGTGATACAGGTTTTTCCTCATCTTCTATTTTTGTGACTTTAATTTCCTCTGTATTATGATTTGTTTTTTCTATTCTAGGAACTTTTTTCCTTTTTTTAGGTTTAACGTCTTCAAAATCGTCATCACCTATAATAGGAATCTCTACAGTTTCTTCATCAAACAAAATATCCTTTAATTTATCCATTAATCCCAAATTTAATCACTTCCCTTATTTTATCAAATCCAAATCTGGAACCGCTTCTTCGTCGTCTTCCGCTTTGTCATATTCTTCTACATATTCAAGAAAATTACTTCTATTTTCTTTACCGCTTTTCTTAGTAAAAATATCAATATTTTTTTCATTATAATTCAAAACATTGCTAGTGTCTTTATTTTTTAATACACCATCATTATACTTCATACTGGTCAAAATAATAAGACCCTTAGTAATGGCTTCATTTAAACCATCTTCTTTTACTATTACTTCTATTTTAGCATAATTATATATGATTTCAACTAAATATTTATTTTTTTTCTGTTTTATAACTAAAAAACCTTGTTTATCCCCCTTAGAGAAAGACGTATCGTAATAGTTGGAACTATTATATTTATGTGTTATACTCTTATGACTAATATAGCTTATAACGTCTATATATAAGTAGTAAATACTATTATCATTTTTAATTACTTCGTTATAGCCATTAGACTTTTCAACGTATAAATCTTTTGGTAAATAAAATTTATATCCATCTCTATAGGTGTTATAAACCTTAATATTAGAATTTACAACATTTTCTATAATTTCATCATAATTACTATTATTTATATTAACACACCCACACAAAAGTATGATAGTTATTAATAAAATAATTCTTTTGTGCAACATAATCACCCACAATCATAACCATTATACCAGATTTTAAAAATTTTTCATACTATTTATTTAATTTCCTGATTAAATAAATAGTTAGCAGTTTATTTATACAAAAAATCCCCGTTAAGGGGAATAAGACTTTATTCTTACTATTCAATCACATATGGATTTGATGGGCTTCCATCTCCTCCGGAAATTTTTACATTAGATTTTAGATATACTGTTGGATAAATATCATAATTAATATCTAGAATATCAATAAAATCAATGCGGTCAGGATAGTGAATCAAAAAAACACCTCTTGGTTCTCCTGTGACTATGTCCATTATTGTGTCTGTTCCTAATTTTTTACTTGCTTCTAAACTAAATTTTGAGTTCATATAGGCATTTATATCACTACTTTGGTCTATATTAAGATTATTAAGTGCTATCGTTAATCTATAGTAATATGTTGTATTTACCATGTTAAAGAATTACTTGTATAAGTGTAGGTTAAGCTTGCAAGTAGTACTACTGTAAATATAGTTATAAATATAGCAATTTTTTTATTTATTTCCATACAAAAAAAGTCCTCTCTTATAGAACTTGTTTTTGACTTTTTTATGTGGTCCTATTCTTAAGACCATTATACTATATCTATCTTAAATCTTTCAAGATTTTTTACTAACATTATCTAGTCTTTGATTACCTTCACATACTTTATAGTAAATCCCTTTTCAGAAAACTTTTCTTCATATTCTGTTTTTATATTTTCGATATCACTTTTGTGTAAATCAATACACATTTCCTCAATAATATAACCATACTTACTAAAAGATTCGACTGAAAAACAAAACAAATCATCATTATCGGTTTTCATAATTATTTCTTTTCTACCCTTAAAAGCATCATCATATACCTTCAAGAAATTCTCATGTGTAAGCCTTCTTTTAGCATGTCTTTTTTTAGGCCAAGGATCAGAAAAATTTAAATATATCAGATCTATATCCTTATAAAAAATATCTTTAATATCACTTGCATCAGCACAAATAAACCTTAAATTTGGTAAATCCCTTTCTTCTGCTTTCTGTATAGCCCTTAAAATAATACTTTCGCTTCTTTCATAACCAATAAAATTTATGTTCGGATATTTTACCGCCATTTCAGTGATAAACTTACCCTTTCCACACCCTATCTCTAGGTGAATAGGTTTTTCATTATTAAATATTTTATCTATTCTTTCCTCTTTTGGATATTTAATAAAATATTTTGAATTATTAATTATTTCACTTGCATTTTTAACGTTTCTTATTCTCATAAGTTCACCTACTTTCAAAATTAACATACCTTATAATAAAGGGAGATGTTTTAATGAAAAAAGAAAGAAATGCTTTTTTTCAGAACCAAAGTTCAAGCAGTATGTTTTATCCTACTAATAATATACCTATGTACCCTCAAATGACCAATTCTAGCAGCAACTTCTATCAAGGACCAGTTTTAAACAATGATTATGATAATGAAATAGAATCAAGACTTGCCAAAATAGAAAGACAAATAAATAGATTAGATTCTAGAGTAACAAAACTTGAAAGTGAAAGTACAGCCTTTGATTATAACAGTTCTAACAACATGTATATGGTATAGCTCATTTAAATAAAATGAGTTTTTTTATAAACATTTCATACTTTTCTCCAAATACACTTTTTAATATACCAAGTTTATGACATATAAGCAAGTAAACAATTGATCCTATTATCATGTTCATAAATATCATAATAAAAGATGATATTATTTTAGTAGTATTAAATTTAATTAGGTTATTTATTACAAACAATATTAGAATCATTACACTAAGTGGAATGATTAATCTTTTAAATAAACTTTTAGTTTCATTGAATCTTATGTTATAATCCCTTTTTAAGCTGTAAATAGAGACTTTTATAGATAAAGCAAACCCAATTATAGATGCAAATATAAAACCTAAATATGGAGGTAATTTAAGCCAATAAAGAAGTAACATAATTGGTATATCAAGAGTAGCATTAACTATAAACCCTAGTATAGTACTTATATATACAATTTTAAACTTATTTAATGATTGCATTGTATTTAATGTAATATTATAAATTGTACTTAAAAGAACATTAAAAACTAAAAATTTAAGTATCATAGGTCCATACTTATTGTATCCATAAAATACTGTCCAAACAGGACTGGAAATGATAAATAAGCCAATAGATGCTGGTAAACCTACTACAAGAATTATTTGATACGCTTTATTTAAATTTATTTCTATTTCATTAGTTTTATTTCTAACATTAGATGATACTATATTAGGTATTAAACTTATACTTAAACCAAGAGATAAACTTGATATAATCATACATATTTTATTAGACCAAGTGGTTATAGCACTTTGAATGAATTCAGCATCACTAGCACTAAGCCCTATATAGGTTAAACCTCTTAGTATCAAGACCATATCTGTAAAAGCATATATATTTGTTGCAATACTAATTATAACAAATGGTAAAGAGTATTTTATAATTTTACTTAGTATTTCGTTATTACTTACTTTATTTTTTCTTTTATAGGTTCTAATTTTAAGAACTTTTTTATTTTTATGTATTATATATTTTAAATAAAACTTAGAAACAAGTCCACCAAAGAATGCCCCACTTACTGCAATACAAACACCATATACTACATTTAATTTAAGTATTTTAATACTTATAAAACTACCTAGTAAAATTATTGATATTCTAATTATTTGTTCAAGTATATTGCTAACAGATGTAGGAAACATAAATTTATTGCCTTGTAAGAATCCCTTGGATACACTTATGTAAGGTACTATAAGGATAGCAAAGCTAATGCTTCTTATAACTAGGGTTACATCTTTTATATTGTTTCCATTAATATTACCAAGTATAACTTTTGCAAAAAATGGAGCAAACAAAAACATAATAAAAAATGCTATTAAGGAAATATAACTAATTAGTTTTTTAGCTATTTTAAAAGTTCTAACCTTTGCTTCGTTATATCCAATAGCATCGTATTCGCTTATGATTTTGCTAATGCTAGATGGTAATCCAGACATACTTATTGCCAGAAATATGGCATATAGGTTGTATGCATAGCTATATAGTTCACCACCCTTTTGACCAATTAGTTTATAAAATGGTATTACATAAAGCAAGCCTAAACTTTTGGTTACAATTATTGATATTGTTGATAGTAGTGCTCCATCAATAAATCCGTTTTTTTTCATTAAGTCTCATATAATATTAATGCTGTAAAACAGAATATTTGTTCGTCTGCAAAAACACTTATGGATGCACTATATTTTATATCAATAATTTTTGGATTAGTCTTACTTATAAATTCATTTATATCATTTTCTAAATCTTTTTCATGACTTTCATCAAATACTTTAACTTTCATTTATTTCACCAGTTAAAGTATAAAAAATTAAATCTAAATAATTTGTCGAAACATGAGATTAGTTCTATAAATTATTCCACTTCAAAACCATCAAGCTTTAAATTAAACCTGATGGTATTTTCATGCGTTTTATCGAAATTCGTAAGGCTCTGTTACGCTTCCATTTCCTCTAGAAATTGAAACTTCAGATTTTAAATAGACTGTCGGAAACACCGCGGAGACAGAGTAAGTATTATTGTAAGTGACAATACCTGAATTATGAACAATAATAGCACAGCGAGCATCCCGTGAGTTAGGCGACAAAAGCCAATTATAACTAGATGGTTTTAAATAATCATTATTTTCACAATCACCATAATCGCTTGACCATAAATTGGTTGCAATACTTCCTATGCATTCACCTCTGGATGTTGTTGTTCCTCCTGCTGTTGCATATCCATAATCACTTGGATATATTAATGCTACTTTTCCAGTCCAATTTAATGATCTTGGACAAAATCCATCATTACATGTTCCTGTAGGATTTCCCCATACCTCCATTCCTCTTTCTTTCGTATACATTACATCTGATATTAAGTCTGTATATGTTTGTTGCATTCCCCCTAAATACCATTTTGCATCTCCTATTTGAGCTTGTGCTGTACTTGATAGTCTTTTTGTTATATCAAAGACTCCAGTTTGAGCATTGCTCTGTCCGTTGTACCAATTTGTATTTTCAGTTAGTGTTGTATCTAAATAGTCCCCATTTAATTCGTTCTTTAAATCTGCCTGAGTCCAGTCATTTATACCATATCCTCCATTTACATTACTAACTGATGAATCCCACGAATAGTTTCCTAGCGATTCATTTCTAATTAATTTTATCCTTGTTTCTAGATTTCCTGTTCCATCATCCACGTTGTTCATGACTCCTATTATTCTCCAACCAGCTGTCTCTCCATTGAATGTTACATAGTTACATGGATTTGCTCCCACATATCTCAAATTATTATCAACAGTTCCATCATACGCTAGTGTATTTGTACAGTTTGCTTCACTTGGTACTGCTTTGGTTATTACATCTGTTGTATTGCTTGGTTCTCCTGCTACTAGATTCAAGATTTTATCTGTTCCTGGCTCTTGTCCTGCTTCTAAACTAAACTTTGAATGCATACTGGCATTTATGTCACTTGATTGATTTATATCAAGGTTATTTAGTGTTATTGTTAGTTTGTAGTAGTATGTTGTACTTACTGGGACTAATAATCCATTCTTTAAAACGGTTGTATTTGTTGAACTACTTGTTGGTACTTTTCCACTTCCTACTGTTGTATAGGTTCCATTTTCAGTATCGCTTTTTTCTAAGGTCCATGTTAAAGAATCAGTTGTATATGTATTAACTAGATTATACCAATTTATCTTACCATACGCATCAACAGTTCCTGTATTTTCTAAAGTAAACTTCTTTACTATAGATTCACCTAAATTTAAAGAA